>DATHTH010000319.1:0-2651 GCA_035463495.1 Anaerolineales bacterium
GTAGGGAGGCAGGTAGAGTTTGCGGACCATTTCCTCAGGGACTTGCATATTGCCCTGGTCCAGCTGGTAGTCTTCGGTGCGTGACGAGCCCCAGATGGTCGCACCATCGCCAAGAAAGTGCTTGGGCGTCCCCAGCACCAAGATGGATTGTCCCGAAACCGGATCATCGGCATCGGTCAGCGTTTGGAGTCCATTGATGTATGCGGTCCCCAGCGAGCTGACCAGCTCCGTATTTTCACTGTAGCCCTCGTACGTGCGGCCCCAGCGCACATCCTGGACCACGGCAATGGTGGGCGCAAAGTTCCAGGGGATGCCGGTCGCAAGCATTTCTTCTGCTGTGGCGCGCCCGATTTTTTCCATCAGCCCGGGATTGTTCGCGGCGCCGAGCCCAATGTTGTGCGGGAAGATCGTCGCATTCAGCAAGTTGCCGTGACCGTGCACCGCATCCACGCCGTACAGGACCGGGATCTGGAGGCGGGTCTCCAGTGCTTCGTCCTGGAAGCCCTCGACCATTTCATACCAGGCTTGAACGGTGTTTTCCTCAGGATAACCGCCTCCGCCGCTCAAAATAGAACCGATGTAGTACTTCGTGATATCGCCGGGCTTGATGCTGTTCTTTTCCACCTGGGTCATCTGCCCGATCTTCTCTTCAAGGGTCATGCGTTGCAGCAAGTCCTCCACGCGGGTTTCCACGGGCTGGGAGGGGTCGGTGTAAATGACTTCTTCCGGAGGCTCGCTTGCACTCGTGGGCGCTTCGGTTGGTTCCATGGTCGCAGGCGCCTGGGTGCTGCAGGCAGGAAGGCAGAAGGAGAGAAGAAAGCAGAAAGAAAGAATGCGTTTCATCTTTTCATTAAGACCGTTGATTGCAATGTAAGCTGGCTCAACCCGCAACGTTCTCCACAACGCCATCCTTGAGCACGAGCACCTGATGCACATATTGATCGACCAGCGGATCGTGCGAGACCATCAGCATCGTGATCTTCCGTTTCTCCACAAGCTCACGGAAAAATGTCAGCAGCTCGCGGGTCGTTTTGCTGTCGAGCTCGCCAGTAGGCTCATCTGCAAGTATCAATTGTGCATGATTCGCCAGCGCTCGCGCGATTGCCACGCGCTGCTGCTGCCCGCCCGACATCTCATACGGGCGGTGATCGCGCCAGCGGCTCAAGCCGACGATCTCCAGACACTCCAGCGCCCGTTTATGCCGGGTGTCGTATTCATCGCCCTTGATGCGCAGCAACAGCTCGATGTTTTCGTATGCCGAGAGCGTGGGCAGCAGCCCGAAAGACTGGAACACCAGTCCGATCTGCTCGCGGCGCCACTCGGTCAATACCTGGTCGCTCATGCTCATCAAGTCATGACCCAGAACATGCACCTCACCCGAAGTCGGGCGGTCCAATCCGGCGAGGCAGTTCAGGAGGGTCGTTTTGCCGCTGCCGGAGCGTCCTTTCAGAGCCACGAACGTTCCAGACTTGACATCCAGATCCACCCCGCGCAACGCCGGGATGCCGTCGGCGTTCGTCTTCGAGGGATAGACACGCCACAGATTCCTCGTTTCGATCACGGGACTCATGCCTGGTCTCCGTTCTGATGCTTCGATGCACGCACCAACCGGGCTTTGAGTCCGTGCCATATCCTCCACAGCGCGGAAGAACCTGTCCGTACTTCCTGCTCATCCAGCTCTTGTTCGCCGTGTGCCAGAACATGCTCGTGACCGGGGTGTTCTCCCGCGGGCGGGCGAATTAGGATTCCTTCCTCTGTCACTTCTACCTGCACGCGGCGCCGGATGTTGAACTGCTCCAGGTATTCACGCGGGATTTGCAGCCGGCCCGCCGCATCGACGACTGCCAGCTCCACGAGGTGGTGCTCATCGCTGTCAGTTTTCTGGATGCGGACGGTCTCGCTCGCCAGCTTGCCATCCCGGACTGCCACCACCCGGTCCACGTGCCGTGCGATGCCGGGGTCGTGGCTGACGATGATCATCGTCAAGCCCAGCTGCTTGTTTAGTTTCCGCAGCAGGTCGTAGATCGTCTGCGCCGTGGCAGTGTCCAGCTCGCCAGTGGGCTCGTCTGCCAGCAGCAGCCTTGGGCGGTTGGCGAGGGCGATGGCAACCGCCACGCGCTGCTGCTCACCGCCCGAGAGCTCCTCTAAATGGTGATCCATGCGCTCACGCAAGCCAACCAGCTGGAGAAGCTCGAGTGCACGTTCGCGTGTCCCTCTACCGACCTTGCCGGACAGTGTGAGCGGTAGCTCGATGTTTTCAAGCGCCGTCAGGTACGGTATCAGGTTGCGCGCGCCCTGCTGCCAGACGAAGCCGACCGTATGGCGGCGATATACATCGAGAGCAGCCGGGCTCAGCTGTCCGAGATCCTGTTTGCCGACGAGGGCGCGCCCGCCGGTGGGACTGTCCAGGCCGCCCAAAACGTTAAGAAGCGTCGATTTGCCGCTGCCGCTCGCGCCCACGATGCCCAGCATCTCGCCTTGCGCGACCGTGATGTCCATACCCTGCAGTGCCTGCACTTCCACTGACCCGCCGCCCTCCTGATTCAGGCGGTAGATCTTGACGAGGTTTTCGCAAACGATCAAAGGCTCGGCGCTAATCATGTTGTCTCCCCGAGCTTGATCGCCTGGAAGATCTTCATCCTCAGGAGCAA
>DATHTH010000320.1:0-8625 GCA_035463495.1 Anaerolineales bacterium
GCACAGGCTGCTTGCCGAAGTTTATGAGCGTTATCGGCGTCCACTCTTCATCGCAGAGACCAGTCACTTTGGCGCCGGGCGCGGAGCCTGGCTACGAGAAGTGCACGGAGAAGTCCTGACCGCCATTCAGATCGGCGTACCGGTGGAGGGGATAACCATCTACCCGGTCATCGACCGGCCCGACTGGGATGATCTCGAGCACTGGCACAATAGCGGGCTGTGGGACCTCGTCTCCGACGAGCAAGGCGTTCTGCGACGCGTACTGAACGAGGACTACGCCGTCGTCTTCCGCGAGATCCAGCAAGACCTTGCAGTTGCCCGGCAACACTAAAATGCCTGTCGCCAACTACTGAAATATAACAGCCCGATACCCTGCTCGTTATAGTCATTGTCAACGGGTGTTGACCACGCATTGGGCGGACTGCTGTACCATGAAGGCTTCCACGGAAAAACAATCTGTTGTTCGCAGAAAGAGGAAGAGGCACATTCATGAGACGAGCACGGGGCAGCAACCTGGCTGCCACAGCCGGCGTGTTGATCGGCGTCGGCATGGGCGGTTTTGTAGACGGCATCGTCTTGCACCAGATCCTGCAGTGGCACAATATGCTTTCGAATTGGATTCCCCCCACGTCCATGGACTCCATGCGGGTGAATATGCTCTGGGATGGCATCTTCCACGCCTTCGTCTGGTTGGTGACTTTCACCGGCATCCTGATGTTATGGCGGGCAGCCTGGCGAGGCGAGGCGATTCCATCAGGAGGGGCATTTGCGGGACAGTTGCTTCTGGGATGGGGACTCTTTAATCTGATCGAAGGCATCATTGACCATCAAATTCTGCAGATCCATTACGTGCGGGAAGTGGCTGAATATCAAGCCTACAACCTGACGTTCCTCGCCGTCGGTGGCGTGTTGTTCATTGTGCTGGGCTGGCTGCTCATGCGCAACGCGGAGCAGCCTTGATTCACAATCCGGAGGTCAAATGACTGATCTGAAATATCTCGAGCTTTCGACCCCGCAGGTCGCCGCCGCAGACCCGACGAGAGGCTCGATCTTTTTTGTGGGGACGGCAACCGTCCTCCTGCGTTTTGGGGGCTTTACCATCCTTACTGATAGAATTTCCTGCATGCCGGAGACCACGCTCACCTGGGCTATGGCTTGATGGCGCAGCGCCTGACCGATCCTGCCATTGATATTGAGCAGGTCCCACCTCTCGATTTCTGCGTGCTTTCGCACTACCATGGCGACCACTTCGATAAGGTGGCGGAAGAAAAGCTGCAGAAAGATCTGCCGATCGTCACTACGCAGCACGCGGTGACAGAGTTGAGTGCCCGTGGCTTTACTGCTGGCGTCCCCTTGAACACCTGGGAATCAGTTGTCATTCGGAAGGGCGAGCAGGAGGTGCGCATCACTTCGATGCCAGGCAAGCACGGCCCTGCCGTAGTCGAAGCCTTCCTGCCAGATGTGATGGGCAGCATGCTGGAGTTCCGGACAGCGGATGGCCCGGTCGCTCTGCGGCTATACATCACCGGCGACACACTCCTTTATGACGATCTCAAAGAAATCCCTGCCCGCTATCCAGACATCCACCTGGCTCTCTTTCACCTGGGCGGCACGCGGATCATGGGCATCCTTCTGACGATGGATGCCGAGCAAGGCGTGGAAGCGATGCAGCTCATCAATCCCCGCGAGGTGGTGCCGATCCACTACAACGACTATGAGGTCTTTAAGTCGCCGCTGGAGGACTTCAAGAGTGCCGTGGAAGCCGCCGGCCTGGCAGACCGCGTCCGCTATCTCAGCCACGGAGAAACGTATGAATTCCAGATTCCTGTGGGTTGAACCTAGTCGGAACGGGCGGGCGCAATTTCTTACATAAAGATTAACACGCTCGATCGGAAGTAATCTTTTATCTCCTTCTCACATCATACAGGTAGAATCGAAGATAACCAAAGAAGGAATAACCAGAGGAGGTTGAGATGCCCACATTTACCAAGCCCAGCGATGCCGAGCTACGCCAGCGCCTGTCGCCCCTGCAGTACCAGGTGACCCAGCACGAAGGCACAGAGCGCCCCTTCTCGAACGAATACTGGAACAACAAGCGCCCTGGCATCTACGTAGATGTCGTCTCGGGAGAACCGCTCTTTAGCTCGCTCGACAAGTATGACTCGGGGACCGGCTGGCCCAGCTTCACCAGACCCCTGGAGCCCGAAAACATAGAGGAACGCACGGATTACAAGCTCTTTATGCCCCGCACCGAAGTCCGCTCGAAGCACGCCGACTCGCACCTCGGCCATCTCTTTGATGATGGTCCCGCGCCCACCGGGCTGCGGTATTGCATGAACTCCGCCGCCCTGCGCTTCATCCCCGTAGAAAGGCTGGAGGAGGAAGGCTACGGGCAGTACCTGTCCCTGTTCCAGGAGGAGAAGTAGGCTTGCCCCTCGCCAGCTGTGTCGCTACTGGCAAATGAATAAACAGTCCCGCCATTCAGCGGGACTGTTTCGTTACCTTGAATACAGCTCGTTGAGCTCGCGCAGTCGCTTCGCCAATTCGCCGCTCATGTCTTCATCTCGCATCCGCCATTCCCAGTTGCCGCCCAGGCGCGAGGGGAAGTTCATTCGCGCCTCTGTGCCGAGGCTGAGGACGTCCTGCATCGGCGCAATCGCGTACGCCGCTACCGACGACCACACTCCGCGGATCAGGTCCCAGGCAAAATCCGAGCCGTCGCTGTTCAGATAGCGCAAGGCAAACTCTCGTTCATTCACTGGTGCAGAGTCAAACCAGCCGCAGGCGGTATCGTTATCATGTGTGCCGGTATAAGCCACGCAATTCCGCACATAGTTATGCGGCAGAAAGGGATCCTCCGGACTCACGAAGCCGAACTGCAGGATTTTCATGCCCGGCAAATTGAAGCTTTCGCGCAGTTCCACTACATCCGGTGTGATGACACCCAGGTCCTCGGCGATGATGGGGAGGGTACCGTCTCCTGGCTCGGTAAGCTCGCGCGAGATTGCGTTGAAGAAATCGCTCCCAGGTCCGGTCATCCACTGCCCTGTTTCTGCGGTCGGTGCGCCGAACGGAATCTCGTAATAACCCGCAAAACCGCGGAAGTGGTCGAGCCGCACTACATCCACGAACTGCAGCACGGAGCGGAAGCGTTCCAGCCACCAGGCATAGCTGGTCTCTCTATGAACATCCCAGCGATAGAGGGGGTTGCCCCACAGCTGCCCCGTCGCGGAGAAGTAGTCGGGCGGCACGCCTGCCACTACGGTAGGTAGGCTATTGTCGTCCAGAAAGAACAGGTCCGGGTTTGCCCAGGCATCGGCGCTATCGTAAGCGATGAAAATCGGGATATCGCCGATGATCTTAATATTCCGCTCGTTGGTGTACTCATGTAATTCATCCCACTGGCGGAAAAACAGGAACTGGTAAAACGAATGTCGCAGAATATTTTCGGCTTGCTCTTCGCGGGCCCTGCTAAGAGCGGCCTCATCTCGTTTGCGCAGCAACTCGGGCCACTCGCTCCATGCGCCGCCGCCGTTGGCTTCTTTCAAGGACATGAAGAGGGCGTAATCGCCCAGCCAGGAAGCGTTGTCCGCGCGGAACCTGTCGAATTCTCCGTGCAGCTTGCCCGAGCCCGATTGGAATTGGGAGAATACCTCTCCCAGCACATTGAGCTTCCAAGGGATGAGCTGCCCATAATCCACGCGCCCGGCGTTGAACTCCGGCATCCCACTCAAAGCATCCTGAGTCAGAATGCCGTCTTGCATTAAGGCGTCCAGGCTGATGAGATAGGGATTGCCCGCAAACGCCGAAAAGCACTGGTACGGCGAATCGCCGTAGCCGGTCGGCCCGAGCGGCAGGATCTGCCAGAGGCCGCAACCCGTGGATGCGAGCCAGTCCACGAAACGATAGGCTTGCGGCCCGAGGTCGCCGATGCCATATGGCCCCGGCAGGCTGGTGGGATGCAGCAAGATGCCCCCGGAACGGCTAAACGATTTCATTCGGTTGTCTCCGCGACTGGACGTACTCTCCGGCCTTCACCACCGACCCATCGAAGTCAGACTCGATCACGTCGGTGCCAATCTGTGCTTCGGGCTCCACCACATAGCCCGCCGGGACGGAGCAATTCTTGCCGACGAGCGCAAGGCGAATGTTCGGGTCGGCAACGCCCCAGCCAATCTTTGCATTTTCATAAACATGGGCGCGCTTGTCGATGATCGCCCGCTCGATGACGGCGCCGCTTTCGATCACGGTATCGGTGCAGATGACAGACTCGCGCACGATCGCGCCAGGACGAATAACAACTCCCGGCGAGATGACACTGCTCTCGACACGCGCGTCCGCCCCGATATAGGCCCCATTGCAGATCATGCTGGCGTATACGTGTGCGCTGGCTGGCAGCCGTGCGGGAGGGTATTCCTCCGTGCGAGTATGAATGATCCAGCTGCGGTTATAAAGCTTGAGCTTGGGCGTGGGCGAGAGCATATCCATGTGCGCCTGCCAGTAGGACTGCGCGGTCCCCACATCCATCCAGTAGCCGGTGTACGGGAAAGCAAATATCCTGGCATCTGACGCGACGAGCTTGGGGATGATGTTCTTCCCAAAGTCATGCAAGGACGCCGGGTCCATACGGTCCTCCCAGAGGACCCGGTCCAGCACCTGGCGATTGAACAAATAGACGCCCATGTTCGCCAGCCTGGCAGGAGGCTTTTCAGGCTTTTCCAGGAAAGACGTCACTCGGTACTTTGAGTCAGTGGCGAGAATACCAAAGCGTGAGGCCTCCTCGATTGGCACGTTGATCGTGCCGATAGTTAAATCAGCCTGCTGGTCCATGTGAAAAGAGATCATCGGCTCGTAATCCATGGTGTAAATATGGTCGCCGGAGAGGATCAGCACAAGATCCGGGAAGTCACGTTTGATGAAGCTGAAGTTTTGCTGCACCGCATCCGCGGTCCCCGCGAACCAGTCCGATACCTCACTGCGGGCTTTGTAAGGGGTGAGGATCTTGACCCCGCCAGTGAAATCGCGGTTGAGGTCCCAGGGCGCGCCCGAACCGATATGCTCGATCAGGGACTGCGGCCGGTATTGCGCCAGGATCATCAGGTCAAAGATGCCTGAGTTGACGCAGTTCGAGAGGGGGAAATCGATAATGCGATACTTGCCTGCAAAGGGGACGGCTGGCTTTGCCCGCTTTGCCGTCAGGACGCCCAGGCGAGAGCCTTCTCCGCCGGCCAGAATCACCGCTCGTATTTTCATCATTCACCTCAGCCTGCGCGCAGTCCGACGCCGTTGGTTGCACGGTGAGGAGCCGCGCTTTCATTTATGAGCTTTTTATAGAGCTCGAGATACTTCTTTGCTGAGCTTGTCCACGAGAAATCCTGCGCCATGCCCGCTTTCTGGAATCCCATCCATCTCGCCCGGTCCGGGTATAGCTGTAGCGCCCGTCGCAGCGTATCGTTGAAAGACTTCACCTTTTGGTCAATAAATACGAACCCGGTCTCACTGTCGGTGACCGTATCGTGCAGACCACCGACCGCGCGCACCAGCGGAACGCTGCCATAACGCATGGCAATCATCTGCGAGATGCCACACGGCTCGTAGCGGGAGGGCATGAGGAAGATGTCAGAACCACCGTAGATCTGGCGCGCTAATTTTGCATCGTAACGGTTCTCCACACAAACCCGAACCGGCATCTCTTCGTGGAGCTTGCGCGCCATGGCTTCAAGCTTGGGATCGCCTGCGCCGAGCAGCACCAGCTGCCACTCGTGCTTCGCCATGATCTTCAGGCCTTTGAGCGCAATGTCGATTCCTTTTGCCTGGTCCATGCGCGAGACAATGCCCAGCAGTGGAACATCCGGGAGCTGCGGCAGCCCGGCACGCTCCTGCAACGCCGCTTTGTTGCGCGGTCTCTCGGAGAGGGTCTCGACATTGAAATTTACCGCAATCGTGGGATCTGTTTGCGGGTCGAAGGAAACCAGATCAATCCCGTTGAGGATGCCGTGCAGGCTGTCGGTCCGGTTCCGAAAAAAGTCCTGTAAACCGGACCCGAACTCCGGGTGCAGGATTTCATTTGCATACGTCGGCGAGACCGCGACCATCGCATCGGAAGCCCACAACCCGAGCGGCATCGGCATGACGCGCGCCCAGTCCGGTAGATCGGTGTTCGCGAGGGGCAAGCTATATTCTTCGAGAATCTCTTTCACATCGGGTCCAAGAAAGGGCAAGTTGTGGATCGTCACCATCGAAGAGACGCGCCGCGACTTTTCGTTCCAGCGTTTGACAAGATTGCCATAGGCAGCCAAGGCGGTGTGCCAGTCATTGGCATGGATAATGTTCGGCTCCCAGTTGAGCTGGCGCGGCAGCTCAAGCGCCGCCAGCGAGAAGAATGTGTATTTTTCGGCATCCAGCCTGTTGTTCGAGGAATACACCGAGCCGCTGGCACGGATCGGCTCGCCGCTGATGAAATAAACGGGCATACCATCCAGGATCCCCTCATGGACTTCCACCTGGAGCTCTGTCCGGCCGCGCGGGATCGAATAGATGCTCACGGGTCGCAGCGTGTTTGACCGGATCACAGTATGGTGTGGCAGGACCAGCCGCACGTCCACTTTTATGTCATCGTTGGAAAGCGCCCGCAGAGCGCGTGGCAGTGTGCCTGCCACATCTCCCAGTCCTCCCACTTTTACAAACGGTTCGGCTTCCGCCGCCAGAAAGAGTACATTGATGGTCTGTGGCATCTTACAATTGTACAACGAAATTCAAGAGACCCTTAAGTCAGTTTACGAAGATGTAAACGATACCATCTTTGCCGCACCACGGAGAACACAGACAGGCCGCGCCTTGACGCGGCTTCGGGAGCGATATCTGACTCCCTGCCAGGTGCTGGTATGCGGGAAATAAATCCCTGCCTGGTCGAGTTCAAAGCGGGCTACCAGGGAGCGACCAGCCCGAATTATGTGATCAGGTGGGAAACGCTCCACAAAGGATCGATAAAAAAGAGCCTCCACATGGGAGGCTCAAAAAAGGGTGCCTGATGGGTTTCGAACCCACAACATCTTCCTCCACAGGGAAGCGCTCTGCCGTTGAGCTACAGGCACCGTATTTATGCGCCCGCTATTTTACCACAGTTAGCGCAGATTCAAGACCGCCACAGTCTCGCCCTCGATCATCTCGCCGGTCTCGGCAAAGCCCAGCTTGGCATACAGCTTCCTGGCGCCATCGTTTTCCGGCTCGTAACTGATCCCCACCACGTGGATCCGATCATCCGCCCGGAAGATCTCCAACAACTTCTCCATGCCGAACCGCCCATAGCCTTTGCCCTGGTATTTTTCATCCACCATCAGGCGGATAATAAACGCCTGCTGTTTCGGGTGGTCATAATTTAAGCCATACATCAGGAAACCGACCGGCGTATTTTCGTCGTCGTAGATACCGAGCGGGAATAAGTCCCAGTGACCCTCGAAGTCATCCCCAAATTGGGATTCGGCAATCGAAAAGAGATTCGAAGCGACAAAATGCGTCTGGTCCTCGCGGACTTTCAGACGGATTAGTGCCCGCCAGTTGTCTTTCGTGATCGGTCGGATTTCAGGCATTGAGGATCCCCTGAAGCGTAGCCAATACTTCACTTCGCGCCACGACAATTTGCTCGCTCTTGCCCAGGTTTTTGACCGTGACCCGGTCCTGCTCTACCTCATCCGGTCCCAGGACGAGCGCGACTCTGGTGCCAATCCGATCAGCATATCTGAATTGCTTCTGTAGCTTTGCTGCTTCCGGATAACAGACAACGTTCAAGCCCGCCCGGCGCAGCTCGCTTGCCAGCCTGAACGATTCAAGCAAGCGGGCTTCGTCGAATACGGTGACCAGCACGGGCGCAGGGTTTATATTCAGATCCTTCGGGAGCAGGCCATACTTTTCCAGAATCAGCGTGATCACCACATCCCCCATCGCCCAACCGACCCCTGGGAGTGGATCTCCACCCACGTCCTCTGTCAGGTTGTCATAGCGCCCGCCGCCCAGGATCGAGCGCTTGATGTCGCCGCCCACCTCCCAGGCTTCGAACACGGTGCCGGTGTAATAGAGCAGCCCTCGCATAATGGAGGCATCGAATTTTACATAGTTGTCCAAACCCAGCGCATCGATGACGGCGAAGAAGCGCGTCAGCTCGGCAGAAAGCTTCCAGAGATCCTTATCCGCCAGCATCTCTTTGAGCTTGTTGATCTGCTCCGACGAAAGCCCGATCTCTTTTCCGTAATCCATCCATGATTCGGGCGACATCTTCTCGCGACGGTCGATCCACGAAGAAACAGCAGTACGCTTGTCCATCGGAATGTCGAGGGCATTGAAGCGGTCATCGATCAAACGCCGATTGTTGACCTTAATCATCACCTGCTTCGGGCTGAGCCCCACGCGCTGAAAGAAAGTCGCCAGGACCGCCGCGTTCTCCGCGTCCGCCTCCGGGGAGGCGACACCGAGCATGTCCACATTCCACTGGAAGAACTCGCGCGTCCGGCCTTTTTGCGGGCGCTCATAACGCCAGAAGGGCCCAAACGACCACCAGCGCACAGGGAAATTCAGCTCATTCTGTTTCTGGGCGACCATGCGCGCCAGGCTTGGTGTCAATTCGGGACG
>DATHTH010000321.1:0-11160 GCA_035463495.1 Anaerolineales bacterium
CGGTCGAGTTAACTAGCATCGGCATTGCCCGGTTCGCCATGAGGGCCTGGTCCGGATGGGCCAGGCTTTTTCTCTCCATGTTTCGTGGAACATTTTTCCGATATGTCATCCAAACGATCCACCCTTCTCCTTGCCGATGACGATCCCACCATTGCGGACAGCCTCGCTCCGTTCCTTGAGCGGGCAGGCTTCCATGTGTTGGTCGTTTCTGATGGGATGAGTGCGCTCGAGAAGGCGCAGGCTCATCATCCCGAGCTAATCATCCTCGATGTTCTCATGCCGCGCATGGACGGGCGCGAGACCCTGCGCCGTCTGCGGAAAGCCAAGATCTGGACTCCTACGATTCTGCTTACCCAGGTCGGGGAAGCCTCGGAGCGGGCGCTCGCCCTGGAGGAGGGCGCAGACGATTACCTCAATAAGCCATTCGATCCGCACGAGCTGCTGGCGCGCATCCGGGCTGTATTACGGCGGGCGCGTCCCGGCGAGCGCTCCCTGTCTGCAGCCTGGCTGCTCACTGCCATGGACCTGGAGCTGGATCGCCGTGCCCGCCGCGCGACCCTGGCAGGAGAGACCGTCGAACTCACGCCCAAGGCGCTGGCGGTGCTTGAGTATCTGATGACGCATCCCGACGAAGCTGTGACGCGTGAACGTTTGCTGGAGGCCGTCTGGGGCTGGGAATACCCGGCTGGCACACGAACGGTCGATACGCGTATGGCGGAGCTTCGCCGCGCTCTGGACGACGACCCCGCCGACCCGCGCTTTATCGAGACGATTCCCGGGGAGGGTTATCGCTTTATTGCATCTGTTCATGGAGAGGGGTAAGATTATCCCGCTATGCTCAGAAAAAGCTGGGTCACATTCGTTTTGCTATTCCTGCCTCTGCTGGGAGGCATTCTTGCTTTTGTCCTCGTGAACCTCTTTTCTCAGGCGCTGCCTCCATTCATGGTGACCGCCGACTTTGGTTTTGTCGGTCTCGTGCTGGGACTCACGATTCGGAACCTGGGGGTTCTTGCTCTCCTGATGGGCATGTTGATCACAGGGGTCTTATTGCTTCTGTATAACCGATCCATTCGGCGAGGTGAGCAGACCCATGTGCTCATCGAAAGCGCAAAACAGGAAGCAGAACAGGGCCGGCGGCGTTTTTTGCGTCGCCTGGACCACGAGATCAAGAATCCATTGACCGGACTGCGCGCGGCGCTGGTGAACATGCAGGAAGCACAGGCTGTCACCGATCGCCAGCGGGCAGTGGAGAATGCGAGTCATGCGGTGGAACGGTTGACTCGTCTGTTGACCGATCTACGCAAGCTGTCCGATTTAGGAGAGCGACCCATCGAGCTCTGGCAGGTGGATGTCCCGGATCTTTTGCAGGATGTCGTAGATGCGGCTCATAGCCTGCCCGCCTACAAGGGACGCGATGTCAACCTGCTGATTCCCAAGGTGCCTTCGCCATTCCCGATGATCACAGGGGACCGGGATCTGCTTGTCCTCGCCATTTACAATCTGGTCGAGAACTCGCTCAAGTTTACGGGCGGGGAAGACTCCGTGGAGATTCGAGTCTACGAGGATGGGCGCGCCATTATCATCGAGGTGGCGGACTCGGGAGCCGGGATCCCCGCCGAAGACGTGTCCAAGATTTTCGAGGAGCTCTATCGCGGCTCCAACGCCCGCAGTACAGAGGGGAGTGGTCTCGGTCTGGCGCTGGTCCACCGCATCATTGCACTACATGGGGGGCAGATCCAGGTGCGCAGCAGCCAGGAAGAGCCGCGCGGCACCGTGTTTACCGTCCGCCTTCCGGTCAACAAGAGAAAGATCACGGTGCTTCCCTCCGGCTGAGCGATGTCGAAGAAAACCTGGCTTGTGTTCTTCCTGCTTCTACTTCCGCTGGGTCTGGGGGCAGTGGCTTCTATCGTTGCTCAGTGGATATGGAGTCCTGTGCCGCTCCTCGTCTTCCGGATCGACGTGGGCATGGTGGCGTTTGTCACGGGCGCTTTCCTCAGTCTTCTGCTCGGAGTTACTTATCTCACTTCATGGATTAAAGAGCGTAATGCCCGGAGCGCCATCGAGCGTTCGCTGCAAGATGCCGAGCAGGGACGCCAGCGCTTTATCCGCCGGCTCGATCACGAGATCAAGAATCCGCTGACGGGACTGCGCGCTGCCCTGGTCAATCTGCAGGAAACCGGCAGCTCTCAGGAGCGCCAGCGCGCTTCCGAAAATGCAAGCCGCGCCATGGAGCGCCTGACGCGCCTGTTGAACGATCTTCGCAAACTTTCTGACCTGGAAGAGCGCTCGATGGAACGCATCCCTGTGGACGTTCCTGAGCTGCTGGACGAGGTGGTCGAGGCGGCGCGCACGGTGCCTGCTTACCAGGGTCGCAACATCAACCTGCTGATTACGAGGGTTCCCTCTCCGCTACTGCAGGTCACCGGCGATCGCGACCTTCTGGCTCTGGCAATATATAACCTCGTCGAGAATGCCCTCAAGTTCACTTCTGCCGAAGATTCCGTCGAGGTCCGTGCCCTGGAGGATGGGCGCGCCATCGTCGTCGAGGTGGCTGATTCGGGCACGGGCATCCCAGCCGAGGACCTTTCGAAGATTTTCGAAGAGCTGTATCGAGGCTCTAACGCCCGCGGCACGGAGGGCAGCGGACTGGGCCTGGCGCTGGTGAACCGGATCGTCTCCCTGCATGGCGGTCAGCTTGATGTCCGCAGCCGGCAGGACGGTCCCCACGGAACGGTCTTCACCGTCCGTCTGCCGGAGCGGCGCTAGACAGGTTACAAAACTGTGACAACTCTGGAACAGCCTTGTAACAAGGGGGGAGTATAGTATATGTATGAAAGGCTTAAAGATCACTCCTGTTTCAGAAAAGGCTCTCATCCAGGCTGCGCAACGCGGCGATCTGGAAGCCTTTAATCTTTTGATCCTGCGCTATCAGAACCTGCTGTTCGGGATCTCCCTGCGCTTGTTGGGTGATGAAGATGCGGCTGCCGACGCGGTCCAGGAAGCGCTCATCTCTGCCTTTCGCCGGTTCCACACATTTCGGGGCGATTCGCTCAAAAGCTGGCTGGCGCGTGTGGTAGTCAACGCCAGCTACGATGAGCTGCGAAAGAAACGCCGCCAGCATTCCGTGCCGCTGGAACAACTCAATGCAGAAGGGGATGAGATCGAGTCGAGTTCTTGGCTGGTGGATCCGCAGGCCGATCCTGAAGTACAGTTCGAGTCCGGTGAGCTGGAGAATGCCATTCAGAGCAGCCTCGCCAAGCTGCCCGCCGTCTATCGCCTGATGCTGGTCCTGGTGGATATCGAGGGAATGTCCTATGAAGAGGCAGCCCATGCTGCCGGTATCCCGGTTGGGACTGTGAAGAGCCGTCTTGCCCGTGCCCGTGTGCAGATGCAAAAGTCACTGCAGTCCTCAGGTGAGCTGCTTCCGGTATCCTATCGTATGGAACTGCCCCTCTCGGTTTAACTGCATACTCTTAACGATTGTGATTCCCCGTCCCGAAGGTAGGAGCGATTCAACCGAATTGTTTCAAGGAGACCTTCGGGACGTTTTCCCTCTTTGAAGGAACCATAACAATGCGACAGTCCTTTGTGCTTATCATCGCCTTCAGTCTGCTGTTGTCCGCTTGCGGGACGCTGGAAATTTCCCTTGCCACGCCGCCGCCGGAAATTCGCGAAGACCCGGCAGGCTCCGCATCCGAGGCGACTGCGGAACCGGGTCTCTCACTTTCTTCGTCTTCAGACGAGATCCAGCAGGCTATGCTTGCGAGCGCCGCGACCTGGCTGACGATCTGGATGGACGGCACCGTCACTCAGTACGCTATGGATGGCTCGGACGCGTCGCCGCAGGTTACGCGTGAGCAGGTCTGGATCGATCAATCCCGGAGCCGCTTTCGTATCTTGAGCGGACCGGCTGAGGGAACGGCTGAGAAATTCAAAGCTTCAGATGGCGCGATCATCCTGGATATGGACTTGAAGACCGGTCAGAGCCAGACGTATCCCCTGCCCGAATTTGCAAAAGTAAAGCAATTCGTCCCGACCCTCGAGCCGGGATTTGGTTATCCTCAGCCGCTCTGGGGACAGATGGGGACGCAGTTTTCGCAGCTCGCCTTTTCATCTGACCTCGCGCAGAATGAGGGGACATTCAAGCCGGTGGGGATTGAATTCGTCGCCCACCGTGAGACAGTCGTCGTCGAATGGGGATTCGCCGAGAATGAGCTGCCCTCCTGGCGCCTGTGGCTCGACGTTGAGACGGCTGTGATCCTGAAGATGCAAACGTTCGAGAAAAGCGGAGGGGACGTGATCCAGAGCGAAGCCGTTGTCGACCAGGTGATCTATGATGATCTCTTCGCCGATTCTCTTTTCCGCGCGCCCTCCACTTTGCCCCAATTTGGGGATGTGACCGGACAGGCGAGCGGTCCCGTGGAAACAGACCCGGAAGCTTCTTCAGGCAGGGATGCGCTGGGTGAGTTGTACTTCTTTACCCTGCCGCATCAGGCGAATCCATCTGCGCAGTTGGTCCGGCTGCCGGGCCTGTGCGTAGTGGCTCTGGCAGCGTGTCCGGTGGTGGAAACAGTGTCTACGCCCTTTCCATTTGATTTTTCCTTAACTCAGTTATCCTGGTCGCCGGATGGGAATCTGGCAGCCTTTTCTTATCCAGATCATCCAAACGGCACACCACACCAGCTGTGGTTGTTCGACCCCGTCGCAGACACCTGGACTTCGTTGTTCGAGTACGCGTATATCGATCCGCCCTTCTGGTCGCCGGATGGAAAATGGATCGCCTTTCGCGTTCAGGACGGGCTGGGTGGCGAGGATCTATACGTCGTTCGGCGGGATGGCTCTGACTTGAAGAATCTGACGGCGTCTGAAGATTTGCCCGCGGTAGCCCGGCCGTACGGGATGGATGGCTGGATCACCGGGAATATCCTGGTGCACTCAGCCAAGCCGGGGAACGAGGGATCCATTTATTTGATCCGTGCCGCTGACGGGCATGTCCAGCCAATGTTCGAAATGCTGCTGATTAAGTCACTCTTCGTGCCATCCCACAACGGTGCCTGGCTGGCGTATGACGACTACGATGGGGAGACGCACACCCTCTATGTAGCCGAGCCGGACGGCGCAAACCCGGTTGAGGTGGCAACGTTTACCGGCGGAACGATCTATCCGATTGTCTGGTCGCCGGATGACAGGCAGCTGGCATTTGCCTATGTGACAGGTTACGCTCCGGGTAGCACGCCAACCGCAGATGTATACATGATCGATCGAAATGGTCGGGGTTTGAAACAGGTTTACAGAGGCGCGACCGTTGGTGCACTTCTATTCTCGCCGGATGGAAAGTTTTTACTGATCAGCGAGACGGACCGTGCGACTGGCGCGCAGCTGTTTGTCGTCGATCTGAAGACGCTGGAGCAACGCATCATTCAAGCCCCCGGCTTGACCCTGGACACCGATTGGGTGATGCCTTCCTGGAGACCTTAGACGTCTCAATCAAAAAGCCAAAGGCAAGACCTTTGGCTTTTTGATTCGGCATACTCTTTTCATTATAATGAACTCATCTTTTATTTATAAGAGGATTTATGGGTACAGCAGATAAGCCTTCACCCCTCTGGTCAAGCGGAGATGCCTACGAGCCATATGTCGGTCGCTGGAGTCGGCTGGTCGCCCCGGAATTCATACAATGGCTGAACTTGACTCAGGGGCTGCGATGGCTGGATATCGGCTCGGGCACGGGTGCACTCAGCCAGGCGATTCTCGATCTGGCAAATCCTGCAAAAATCAAAGGTGTGGACAGGTCTGAGGGCTTTGTGGAATATGCGCGCCACCGGCTTCCCGATCCGAGAGTGGAGTTTGAAGTGGGGGATGCTCAATCACTGCCGGTAGAATCCGAAAGCTTTGATGCGGCTGTCTCGAGCCTTGTCCTGAATTTTGTCCCGAGTCCGGATCAAATGATTGCCGAGATGAAGCGCGCCGTCCGAACCGGTGGAACCGTTGCTCTTTACATCTGGGACTATCCCGGGAAGATGCAGATGATGCGCCATTTCTGGAATGCAGCCGCAGCGCTGGACCCGGCGGCTCGGGAGCTCGATGAGGGCCGCCGCTTCGCCCTATGCAACCCTGCTTCACTCAAAAGTCTACTGGAAAGTGCGGGCCTGCGTCATGTCTATGTTCGCCCCATCGATATCTCGACCGATTTTAAGGACTTCGACGATTACTGGACACCATTCTTGAAGGGTCAGGCTCCGGCGCCCGCATATGCCATGTCATTGAGCGAAGAAAAACGCGCCCGGTTACGTGAGAGGCTGTATAACAGCTTGCCTTTCGCGCTGGATGGATCGATCCCACTGGTGGCACGCGTCTGGGCGATCAAAGGGGTGAAATGACCTGGTGAATGCTAACCTTCTCGATCAGGCCGGAGATTCGAAACCCCTCAAAGATTGAAAGGCAAAGGAGAATACAATGAAACGCTGGCATGGCTCCTGCATTGGCGCACTTCTGGTCTTATTGCTCGGTGGGAGCTCTCTGATTTTTCTTGTCCCAGTTGGCGGTGCGATGATCGCCGCCGTTCCGCCTATCTTTGATAGGCTCACCGCCTACGTACTTTGCCCGGATGCAACTGACTATTCGTATCGCGACTTTGGCTTCGGCACGCCGACGACTTCCAGCCCCAGCGGGGGAACTGGACATTTCACCGAGCTGACCTGTACGTATGCAGACGGCTCACAAAAAGTCTTTGGCAATGAGGAAGTGGGAATAAAAGGCCTTGCAGCTTCCTTTATCGCGGCAGGGATATGCGGTGGGTTAGGTGTGCTCATCCTTATGATCCTGGCTGCGCTGATCGGGGCGAGGGTAGTGAAACCACAGGAAATCCGAGGTTTTTAAGAATCGCACGTAAAACCTGAAGGCAAAGTCGCATCCTGACATCGGAGGCCTGCATGAAATTACTCAGGCGAGTTCTTTTCGGACTATTTATTCTGTTCATCACAATGGTCCTGCTGATAGCGGGTTCGATCGCCATCGATGCGGTCCGGGGCGCGGGCCGGTTGGATAACGTAACCAACGTGACGATTCCTGGCATCGGCGGCGGGCCGGATGTTCAAGCCTATGTGGCACAGCCCCAGGGCGAAGGACCGTTCCCGATTGTCATTATGATCCACGAATTCTACGGGTTGAACGAGTCCATCGTCAGCCTGGCTGATTTGCTGGCAGAGGAAGGCTATCTCGTCGTCGCGCCGGACACGTTCCGCGGCTCGACGACCGCCTGGATTCCGCGTGCGATTTTCCAGGTTATTACGACCCGGCCTGAAAACGTGAATGCCGACCTGGACTCCGTCTATGCCTGGCTCGAGTCACAGCCGGAGGTGGATCCAGAGCGGGTTGCCATCGCGGGCTTTTGCTATGGCGGGCGCACGTCACTGGCATACAGCCTGCATAATGACCGGCTGGGTGCCACCGTAATTTTCTACGGCTCTCCAGAGACAGACCCCCAGATTCTTAAAACCCTGCCCGGACCGGTGCTGGGCATCTTCGGCGGGGCGGACCAGTCCATTCCTGTCTCGCAGGTACGTGCCTTCGATGCTGCGCTGACCGAAGCTGGCGTGCCGCATGAGATCACCGTCTATGAGGGGCAGCCGCATGCATTTGTCCAGGACGCGCAGGGGGTCAGGTCCGGTGGCGCACAAGCAGAAGCGTGGAACCGGATGCTCGCCTTCCTGGATGCGAATCTCAAGGACGGTTTAACGTACACCAGTGATAGGATTGCACTTGATTACCGGGCACCCTTTGCATGGAAATACTATGCGCTGCTGGTTTATGAACATGCGTTTGGCATAGCACGCCATACCCATTAGTCTCCTCATCCACTTTCCCCTTTCAAAAACCTCCGAGTCATCTAGGCTCGGAGGTTTTTTGATTTATCTGCTTGTTTACGTTTATATCTGTTTACTTCCCCAGCTTCTTCCGGAACGCCTCCGTTAGTGCCGGGACGATCTGGAACAGATCCCCGACAACACCATAGCGCGCCTGTTTGAAGATTGGCGCGTCGGAGTCCTTGTTGATCGCCACGACCAGCTTGGCATTCCGCATCCCCGCCAGGTGCTGGATCGCGCCGGAAATGCCGCAGGCGATATACAGATCGGGTGTCACGACTTTGCCCGTCTGCCCGACCTGGTGCGAGTAAGGGATATAGCCAGCGTCCACAGCGGCGCGTGAAGCGCCAACCGCGCCGCCGAGGACGTTTGCCAGCTCGGTGATCAGGGCAAACCCCTGCTGAGCCCGCCACAGGTCAGCCTGTTTTTCATCCAGGCCCGCCGGCGGCTGCAAGGATGGGTTGTTCGAAACACCGCGCCCACCGGAAACGATCACTCCCGCGTCGCCCAGGTTCACGGCGCTCTCGGAGGCGGAATAGCCTGCCACCGCTGTCAATGCGTCGGGCTTGACTTCCACCTTGGACGCCGTTCCGGATTTGCTGGAATCCGGTTCGGGCTTTGGGAAGGCACGACCCCGCAGGGTCGCGAGGACCGGCTTGCCGCTGCAGACCACCTTCTCCAGCAATTTACCCTCATAGATTGGACGGGTTGCGGTGAACTGATCTCCATTGGTTTCAAGCGCTGTCACATCCGTCAGCACGCCCGTGTTCAAATCGACGGCAACCATAGCTGCCAGCTCGCGTGTCCGGGCGGTGGTGGGGAAGAGGATCAAGTCCGGGCTTTGAGAAGATGCGAGCGCTGCTAAGGTAGAGGCATACGGCTCCACCCGAAAGTCCGTCAAAGCAGCATCATCCGCCGCCAGAACCTCTTCCGCGCCATATTCGAACGCAGCCTTCACGACTTCATCCAGACCGGAGCCAAGGACCACTGCACCTGCGGGCCCCAGCGATCTGGCTAGGCCCAGCGCCTCCCAGGAAGCCGGCTGGACCTCTCCCTTGAAATGATCGATGTACACCAGCGTTTTCATAGGATCTTCTCCGCCAGGATCTTGTCCGCGAGCTTGTCGGCAATCTCAGCCGGCGTCTCACCGGTGATGATCTCGATCTTTGTTTCCTGCACGGGCGGGTTCATGATTTCAGCGCGCTTCACGACCGATTCCGGTGCGCCCACGCCCAGATCACTCAACGACCAGATGGGAATGGTCGCCTTGGATGCTTTGCGGATACCCATGAACGATGGGTAGCGTGGCTCGCCGATGCTTTGAACGACGCTCACGACGGCAGGCAGCTTGGCGCTGACGCTTTGCCGGCCTTCTTCGATGACGCGATCCACGCTCACGTTTCCATCCTGGACTTTGACCTGCCCTGCCAGACCCAGCATGGGCCACCCGAGCACACGGGCAGTCTGCGCGGGCGTAAGTCCGGCGCCGTTATCGAGCGTCTGACGTCCGAACACAACCATGTCGACGCCGCCGATCTTCTGGATGGCCGCCGCCAGGACCTGCGCCGCTCCCTGCGTATCCAGGTTTTCCAGCGCCGAGTCGGAGACCAGCACGGCGTCATCCGCGCCCATGGCGAGGGCGTGTTTGAGGGCCTCTTTGGCGCTCTCCGGTCCGATGCACAGCGCAGTGACGGTGCCACCCTGCGCTTCCTTCTGCTGGAGCGCGCCTTCTACGGCATATTCGTCGAACGGGTTGATCACCAGCGGCGCATCCCCCCAGGATACTTTCCCGCCCTCGGCTCTCACTTTCGCCTCCGAGTCGGGCACTTGCTTGATACAGGCAATGATTTTCAAGTGACTCCTCCAACTTTCTGGTTTCGATGTGTCAGGCGTTCAGCCTGCCGATAGATGATTCCTGTAAGCTACTGCGGGCTATCAGCCCGCCTTACGATCCGATCCATGCCACAATTACAAGTATATCCGCCACGACAACTGCTACCAGCCCCAGCAGGCTGAATACCTTCTGCCAGAGCACCCAGCGCTCTTTGTTCTCCATTCGCTTGCGAAAAAACTGCCGGAACGGATAGATCGAAGGCTCTCGGGTCAGGCTACCATAAACATGCTGATAATATGTGTCCGTCTTGAACCATAGCTTATAGGTGTTACGGAAGAACAGCAGGCTGAAGAGCAGGAAAACAATGACAAAGCCGAATGAGGGATGATCCATTCTGTCTATAGCTTGGAATGTTCAGACCTTCAACCTACTGGATACCCATCTTGCTCAGGATTCTGCCTGTTTTTAGCTCCAGGTCGCAGGCGTGTGCGCCCAGAGTGTAGGTGGACAGCGTGGTGCCATCTTCGTTGAGCTTCATACGAGAGTACAAGGTGTACTGCTCGGGTTTCTCCGCCTTCCAGACGATCTTCCCGGCTGGGGAAACGCAATAGAGGTTCGATTCCCCGCGAGGGAAGCCGTTTGGTGTCTCCAGGACGACGGTTCCGTACATCGTCTGGATCGATTTTTCAATTTTCGTGTGAAGTGGTTGGATTTCCATAGCTCCCTTAGGACTGCCAGAACGCCTCATCGTAGGCGGGCAGCTCACAGCGCAACGCTTTATCGGTCCGCTCCCCCAGCGCATAGCCAGACTGAATCAGTGTCTGGATCTCGGAACTGCCCTCATAGATGACCGCGCCCTTGGAATTGCGCAGGTAGCGCTCTACATCGTATTCATCGCTAAACCCGTACGCGCCGTGGATCTGAATTGCCTCGTTCGCAGCACTGAACGAGGCTTCTGTAGCAAATTTCTTGGCATAAGACGTTTGCAGTGTGTTGCGCTTGCCCATGTTCTGCATCCAGCCGGCTTGAAGGTAGAGCAGTCGCGCGATCTCATGATCCTGCGCCATTTTCGCGATTTTCTCTTTGACCAATTGATGCTCGGCGATCGGTTTGTCAAATGTGATCCGCGTCTTCGAGTACCTGACGCTTGCCTCGAGCGCCGCCCGGATGATGCCGGTTGCGCCGGATGCCACGGTATAACGCCCGTGGTCGAAGGCGGTCATCGTGATCTTGAAGCCTTCCCCTTCCTCGCCGATCCGGTTCTCGGCGGGCACACGCACATCCTGGAAGTTGATCCAGCCAGTCGAGCCGGCGCGGACGCCCAGCTTGCCGTGGATATCGCCGCGCGTCACGCCTGGAGAGTGCAGGTCCACGACGAAGCAGGAGAGACCCTCTGAAGCCTTACCGGCGGAAGGATTTGTCTTGACGGTGACCAGCGCCAGATCCGCCTTGGAGGCAAGC
>DATHTH010000322.1:0-4658 GCA_035463495.1 Anaerolineales bacterium
ACAAGACCGGAAGCCATTGTTGATAAAAACTGCCCAATCTCAAAGACGGATTCGACAGTCAGCAAGAGCGGTTGAGCGTTTGAATGTCACTATGGGGGAGCAACCAGCCAGTGCGGATCCGCAGCAACCGGGCTGTCCAATGTCTTTATGAAGGCCACGATCTGCGCGATCTGTGCTTGACTTAAGTTCAGCGCCTCCAATTCGCTGTGACCGAAAGGTGCTTCCGGTGCGGTGTTATAGTGATTCAGCACCTCCTCCAGCGTTGCAAACTGCCCTGCATGCATATAGGGGCTGCGGTTGGCGACGTTGCGCAGGGATGGCGGTTTGAACTGGCGCTCCAACTGGTGACCTTCTGCTACCATATACTGCAATTCGCTGCAATCACTCTCGTCTGCATCGCTGTACCGGCTCATACAATTGAACTCATCCGCGAGCACCTGTTGGGCTCCTCTGGCACGGCCGTAATCGTCGGGCAAGCCTGCTGCAGCAGGCACACCGGTATTGTGAAAGTCATTGTTGGTGAACAGCGGCCCATTGTGGCAGTTCGTGCAGTTGGCTTTCCCGATAAAGAGCTTCAAGCCGGCTATCTCATCGGGGTTAAGGATGGTGTTTGCCAGTTCGTAATTTCGATCGAGGATCGCTTTTACATACTGATCGAAACGAGACTCGCCAGGGATAAGTAACCGCTCATATGCCGCGATAGATTTGCCAATGTTGACATAAATGCGCGTCACCTCTTCACGATCCTCGGGAGACATCGCTTCCCAGGCAAACGTAACTTCAGGACTTTGAACGGATGCCGCGATCACTGGCAAATGACTGATGTCCGGCATGGGCCCGAAAAGCGCTTCATATTCCGCGCGGTAGTACAGGTCAATCAGGTGAGCATAATAGGTGCGATTACTGCCGTGCTCCACCGGACTTTCCAGTGGACCGAGCGCCTGCGCCCACTGGCTGTCTTTGCGGCCGTCCCAGAAGAACCAGGGACTGTACGCGGTGCCGATCAAGCTCATCGTACGCCGATCGGTGGTGCCCACGCCGTGGGCAAGCGGCGTGCCATCCTGGAACTGTCTGTCAGCCAGATGGCAGGTCGCACAGGCAACTTGACCATTGGAGCTGAAACGCCTATCGAAGAAGAGCTTTTGTCCGAATGCCGCGGCGCGCGGGTCATCTGCATATTGATTCGATGGATCCGGCGGCAAGGGCGGCAGACTTCCGATCGACAGACCGCGCAGAACAGCGCGCTCGTCTTCATTCCACCGGAATTGCCCTAAAGCGGAACAGGCCGTGATGGTCAATACAAATCCTGTCAATAGGAGGAGAGCAGGAAAATAATAATTGGGCTTCATCATGAAACTTGTCGTTCTGTCACGTGGAAAATGTGACCTATTTGAGCATCATATTGAAACGCACCGTGTCCGTCTGACCGTTTGAGGTGATAGTGAAGTCCATAACCCACCAGCCACCCATTTGGAACTTCATGCCTTCGACAAGATAGTTCCCGTCGCCGAGGTGCTCGGTCACCTGTGGACGAGTCGGCAGGCCATGACCGTGCTGCGGCATGTCGCCGTCGACGCTGATGGTGGCGTCTTCAACGACCTGACCGTCTGCCGTTTCCACATGCAGTGTCCACTGGTGCATCTGGTTGACCGGAATTCTGCCAGTGAAAGGCGTGTAGGAAACATTAAATAGTCCATTCTCTGAGAGACGGGTCGTTGCATAATCCAGGTCGGAGGGGATGTCGCCCATGCGTGCCATTGTCACGCCGGCAAAGATGGCGGATATGAGTAGAAGGCTGCCGAGGATCCCGCCAATCCACAACAGCATGCGAACATTCTTTGATTTTGGTTGTTCCATATCTCTCTCCTTGAGTTCTCGATCACAGTAAAGCAATGCGTAGATGTACGTATTCCAATCAGAAAGGTTCTTATCTATTGAGCCCAATTTTATATATCTTCCCCTGAGATGACATCGGCGCGACGACGGGTTGCGCTTAAGACAAAAGACCGCCTTTTCGGCGGTCCCTGGTAAGACAAATGACGTATCCTAGCGGTGAGCTGCGTGTTTTGTCCGCTATGGCTGTTTAGAACTGTCAGCTACTTCGAGTATTGTTTGCGCGACAAGCTCAGGTTGCTCGAAGTGTAGAAAATGCGAACCCTTCACGGGTACGACGCGTCCATTCGTGGAATGCTCCGCTAGAGACTGCAGCTCTTGTGACAGGGTCGCGGGCAGGGCATTTCCCCTGTATGCGGCAAGGATGACCACAGGAGTTCCACGCCACGCATTGGGTCGGAGGGTTTCGTTCACCAGTCTAATGGATTCGTGGATCGCTGCGATTTCATGCAATCCGGCTTGAATCGCCTGTGGGCGATAGAGAAAACCTGCCCCTTCGGAAAGCTCTATCGGTGGCTGCGCTCCCCCGAAGAGCAAGCTCATTCGCGTGTATTTCCCCATTAACCGGATCAAACCTGTTCGCGCAAGGATATTCATGCCCATCCTGCCGGCGCGCAGAACCGCGACGAGAGCGGGAGGGACACCTTGAGGGAGGATCGGTGGCTCGATCAGTACCAGTCCTGCAGTCTCCTCCGGGTAAGCTTCGGCAAATAGACGGACCGTGTTCACTCCGGCGGAGTGACCAACAAGAATATACGGCGGGGTCTCCCCCACCTGATTGAGCAATTCATGGAGCTCGATGGCAGCCTGCTTGTAAGTTCTCGGGGAGGGGCCTGGGTCACTCCATCCCAGGCCTGCCCGGTCGTAACGACAGACCCGTATGCGATCTTCCAGCGTTTGCTGGATCCGCGCCCATACCTGTCCAGAATCCCCAAGACCCGCATCAAGAATTACAGCCGGTCCACCGTGACCCGTGCAGTGGATATGCAGGCGATATCCACCGATATCCACCATCCTACCCGGCGGTGGGTATCGCTGCGCGTCCTGCCGCGAGATGCGGGATTCATAGATCAGCCCAATCAGGACAAGCAGAAGAACCAACGCCAGAAGGCTCACCGGGATCATCTTATTGTTGCTCCATTTCCAGCCTATGGCATGACCAGGTTTCATCTTTATTCAGATGTAACCCTGCTGTTGCTCCCTAGTATCGGACTATGGCCAGTCGCAAATGCCTGTGGAGAAGTGGTGAGTTCAGTTCACAGCCACGGTCTCGGCACTCACGATCCTGGCCATCTTCAAAATCGCTTCGGTGACAATCTTAGGCTGATCAAAAAGAACATTGTGCCCGCTGTGTTCGGCGATGATGCGGCGACCGCGCGTAGACAGCGAAGTGATTTCCAGTTGAAGCTGCTGCCAGGCGCGCTCATATTCCTCGCGCACTTCCGGCCCCAGGCTGGCCGGCACTGCATTCGGATCCAGCTTCCCGTGGCTGATGACGGTGAGCGGCAGGGCTCCCAGAGTGGACACTGGCTGCGTTTCCGCCGCGATGACACTCAGAGTTTCGCTGACCGTTGTCTCGATGTGGCTTCTGCTGGAGGCGATAACGGCGCGAATCTGTTCGGCGGTCCGATCGGGTAATTTGCTCAAATCGTCTGTGGGAGTCCGTTTGGGGTTGAGCGCAAAAATACCGCTCCTGCCGATCCATTTCATCACACCGACCATGCCTTTCATGCTTTCGAGCATCTTGACCAGGCGCTCAGGGAATCGCTTTGCCTGCTGTTCGTGAGCCGAGTCCACCATAACCAGTCCGGCGACTTCATCTGGATACTTCGCCGCGAAGTGACGTGCGACCGGACCGCCCAGGGAATGCCCGACGAGCACATAAGGACCGGGAATCTCTGCGGTAACAAGCATGGTGTGCAACTCTTCAGCCATGATATCTGCCCGCCGCGGCCGGGGACTGGGGTCGCTCCAGCCGAGCCCGGCGCGGTCGTACACAACCACGCGGGTCACCCTGGCGATGGCAGGCTGGACAAGCTCCCAGACAAGGCTGAACCCGCCTGCGCCTGATTCAAGAATGACGGTTGGGCTTCCAGACCCCTCCACGCACATGTGCAGCCGATAGCCGCCGATATCAACCATTTGCCCCGGGGGTGGATACCGTTTCTTCAAGCGGGCTTGGGCGGAGGCAGCCAGGGTGAGAAAAGCGATCACGGCAATGGCCAGCGTGCCGAATATCCAGAAGAGCGGTGAGAGGTTCATGTCATTCTCCATACGTAAACAATAGGTTGGTCACCATTGCAGTCACAGCAGTGGGCGAAACGCCCTTGATCAGCACGGCTTCGGCGTGCTGCGGCATCCATTTCACATGCTGTGCATCGTCCACCAGAAGAAGTCGTTGCGTTTGGGGGGAGAGCAGGATCATCTTCTTGAGTGTCTCCTCGAGCTGGTTTCCTGCTACAACGGCATCGATCAAGGCGAGGCGCGGCCTGGCATTTTCGATCTGTGTCAATGCTTCATCCATGGTCCTGATAATCCTGACCTCGTCAATCTGTGGGATGGCTCCGAGGAGGGCGTCCAATCCATCTGCCAGGGGTGTCGAGCGGGTGACAATGAAAGCTCGTACGGGCTGTTTGTTCATGCCTGAAGAGTAACCTGTTCCAGCGGGTTCCACATCGGCGGATGGGTGGATTTAGTCTGCGACAAATGACGTATTCCCTTGAGACAGGTCCCGGGTACTGGCTGGTCTCAGGGCACCTGGAGTC
>DATHTH010000323.1:0-22191 GCA_035463495.1 Anaerolineales bacterium
GTAGCCCCCTTGCCGCGCTCCGCCAGATACATCTCGTCACGCATCGGGTCATAAACAGCGCCCAGGCTGAGGCTCCCATTCGAGGCATAGGCAATCGAAACGCAAAAGATGGGAAGGTGATGAGCATAGTTCACTGTCCCGTCGATTGGATCGATATACCAGACGTGCGCCGCACTGCCCTGGATAATGCCGCTTTCCTCGGAAAAAATATGATGCTCCGGAAAATCCCGCCGGACCTCGCCCAGCAGGAACGCCTCGGACTGGTGATCCACCTCGGTGACCAGATCGATGACGCCCTTGTAGTCCACCTGGTGCTCTGTGTCATACCCGGCGCGCAGGATCGCGCCTGCCTGGCGCGCGAGATGTTCCACATACTGAAGTGTCGGTTTCATATACCTTCCTGTATATCCCGTGATCGATTTCCTCACGGGAGGAGTTTATTTGCGAAGTTCTTCGAGGGTTTTGTAGATGTCGAACAGCTCGGTCTGGATCTCGTCACGGTCACGCACCGATTGCTGGAGCAATGCTTCAAATGCCGGTTTCTGATCTGCAGGCAGGGTATTGAGCAAACGCTCCGCCCGTGCGATCTGAGTGTTCTTGTGCCTTAGTTTGTTTTCGAGGCGCGTGCGATAACCCACGTAGAACCGCTCCATGTCCAGCGGATGAGGTGTGGTGAACGGCTGCCCGGTGACCAACTCGGCGACAGTCAGCAAGAAGTCCTCGGTGTCGATGGGCTTTTCCATAAAGCGCGCCGCGCCCAGGCTAAGGGCAAAGTCCTTGTCCTCGGGAGTGACATAGGTGGCGGACAGGAAAATGACAGGGATGGCGCGCGTCTCGGCGTTGAGCCGCAGTTTCTGAACGAAGGCATACCCATCCATCTTGGGCATGAGAATGTCGGTGATGATCAGGACAGGCCGCTGGCGCGCAATGATCTCCAGAGCTTCCTCACCATTGCGTGCCGTGAGCACGGCATAGCCCTTGAACCGCAATGTGACCTCAAGCAGTTCGAGCACGTTGGGGACATCTTCGACGATGAGAATGGGGCCATAAAGCGTATTCATGCGGACATTGTAGCCGCGTTCCGAACGGTGAACAAGAGCGCCTCTCGCTTTGACATGAAACTGCGACCGTTAAATTTGCAAGTTCAGCAGGGTCTATTCACTCCAGATACGTGAGCCGAGTGCCGAGCGGACGAACTCCACCGCCAGGATCGCGGTCTGGTTTTGTGCATCCAGAATGGGATTCACCTCGACCATATCCATACCGATTAGCTTACCCGTTTCGGCAACCACCTCGCACGCAAGATGCGCTTCCCGGTAGGTCAGCCCACCCTGGACAGGGGTGCCAACTCCCGGTGCGTGACGCGGGTCGAGGGCATCCATATCGAAGGAAAGATAGATCCCATCCACCTCCTGACTGACACGGTTGATGGCACGCTCAAGCGCGGCGACCATGCCGATCCGGTCGATCTGTTCCATGCTCTGCACCATCACTCCCGCTTCGCGCAGGTTGCGCTTTTCGCCTGAATCGAGATCGCGCGCCCCGATAACGGCGACCCGCCGCGGGTCTAGGATCGGAGGCGTTTCATTCCACAAACACACGAGCCGAGGATCCCCCAGCCCGCATAAGGCGGCGAGCGGCATCCCGTGAATATTCCCGGAGGGAGTTGTCTCGGCGGTGTTGAAATCCGCGTGGGCATCCACCCAGATCACGCCGAGGCGCTTATGCCTCGCCGCGCCGCGAATAGACCCGACAGACAGGCTGTGATCGCCGCCCAGGATAAGTGGGAAGCGCCCGCCCTGGATGGAAGTTGCCACGGCACCGGCAACGCGGCGCCCCATAGGTAGGATACAGTCCAGGTACTTCAATTTTGGATCGGTAATCTCACAGGTCTCCAGGATGGGTACTTCGATGTTGCCTTTATCCTCGAGGGTGTATCCCAGCCCGCGCAATTTTTCGTGGAGCTGGGCGTACCGGATCGCGCTGGGTCCCATGTCCACCCCGCGCCGGTCCGCGCCGAGGTCGATAGGCACGCCGATAATGTCAATTTGCATGAACTCCTCCGAATGATTTAAACACTAAGGGCACAAAGTTCACGAAGGTTCTTTCTTTGTGCCCTTAGTGTCCTTTGTGCTTAATTCTATGCTGTCCGATAGTATCCCACATCTACCGAATAGACCTGCCCCCTTTTCACGATCTGTTTCACCAGATTCGTCCCGTAGCGATAGCCCAGGTGGCGGTAATCCGGCACAGAGAGGATCAGCATATCCGCCTGTTTACCGGCTTCGATAGAGCCAACCCGGTCTGCGCGGCGGATGGCATGCGCGGCGTTGATCGTCGAGGCAGCGATCGCCTGGGCGGGCGTCAGACCCATATAGCGACAAGCCAGGGCGATCGCGAACTGCATGGACTCGTTCCAGGAGGTGCCGGGGTTGCAGTCCGTGGCAAGCGCCAGGATCGCGCCTGCTTCGATCAATTTACGCGCCGGCGTATATTCCTTCTCCGCCAGCCCAAAGGGGGTGCAGGGCAAGGCGACCGCCACCGTGTCCGATCTGCCCAGGGCAGCGATATCGACATCTGACGTTTTGACGAGATGATCTGCCGATGCCGCACCCAGCTCCACTGCCAGCGAGGCGCCGCCGAGATTTCCAAACTCATCCGCGTGGATCTTGAGCGGGAAGCCCAGGGACGCTGCCGTCGTCAGGATCTGGCGGGACTGCTCAAGATTAAAGGCTTTGTCCTCGCAAAAGACATCCACAAATGGTAGCGGCAAGCGCGGCGCGTGCGTGTTCCACCACTCTTTCAGGATCGGCAGCATGGTTTCACAGACCAGATCGGCATAGCCTTGCGGATTGTCTTTGTATTCGGGGGCAATGGCATGCGCGCCGAGGAATGTGATGGCAATATCGAGCAGACTTTCATCGTCGAGGGCAAGCAACGCCTTGAGCAGGCGTAATTCGGTGGCAGTCTGCAACCCGTACCCGGTCTTGGCTTCGACGGTTGTCGTACCGTGCCGGAACATGCGCAGCAGACGGGGGCGGGTCTGGGCGATCAACGCCTCGATGGAGGCGGTCCGGGTTTGTTTCACAGTGGAGAGGATCCCGCCTCCCTCAGCGAGGATCTCCAGATAGGGCTTGCCAGCCATCTTCAGCTCGAACTCACCGGCGCGATCGCCGCCCCAGATGACGTGCGTGTGCGGGTCCACGAAGCCGGGCATCAGCACGGAGTTTCCCGCGTCGAGCGCCGGCTCATTGGGATAGGAAGCTTTCAATTCTGCTGTCGTGCCGACGGCGACGATTTTTTCATCGCGCACGACGACCGCGCCGTTTTCGATGAGCCCGAGTGTGCCAAGTGTATGTCCGCGCTGAGGACCGCCTGCGAGAGTGAGAAGCTGGGAGGAAGAGTGGATGAGCATGAGGGTTATCAGTGAGTAGAGAATAGAGAGTGGAAAGTAGAGAGTAGAGTTTCGTTGTGAGATTGTTGGTGAGGTAATTTAACCACAGATAATACGTAAAAAACGGCGGAGTAGCCTGTGGGGTAAAATCTATCGACAGAAATGAATCAAACCTATCCAAAGCTGCCGATTTTCCTACAGAGGATCGCCCTGGTCCTCTTCAGTATTCTGCCGATCGGACTTTCGCTTTACCACCAGCTTCTGTATATCGTCAACAGCTGGAGTCCGTCTACGTTCATCCGTACCGGGCTCGTCGTGGGATTGTTATTCCTGCCATTGATGGCGCTGGTAGCCAGAAATGATCTATGGACTGCCATCGAAAAGATTGGCTACATTCCCCTGCTCTGGGTCATCTTCCTCGCCACTGGATTGCGGCTGATCGTGCTGCCGCTCTTGAGCACCAACTTCTCGTCCGACATGCTGGACATGCACCTTTTCGCGGTCGATGTGGTTTCAGGGCAGCCCTTTGCCAACCTGGAGGAGTACCAGGGCATTCCCTGGGCGGTCCATTTGAATATTACGGGGCTGGTAACTTCCGTCATCTACCGGATTTTCGGGGCGAGCTTCGCCACCGCCAAAATGTTCATGGTCGTCCTGTCGGGGCTGAGCGTCTGGCTGGTCTATCTGGCTGGTAAACAGGTGGCAGGTGCGCGGGCGGGACTGATTTCTGCCAGCCTGTATGGCACCCTGCCTGCACTGGTGGGTTACACCGGCGTCCTATCGGGGGAGCACTTCGCCCTGCCCTTAATCGCTCTTTCCATTTTGTTATATGGGCGCCTGAAGAGTTCAGCAGAGAACCGGTGGTCTTATTCCCTGGCGGGTTATGTGCTGTGCGGCATCGCCGTCGGGCTGATCGACTGGTTCCGCCCCGGGGGCATCATCCTGCTCACCGCTTTGCTCATCGCCGATCTAATCTATTGGAGGAGAGAGGCGTCTGTTGCCCGGCAGCTGGTTCCGTTAGGGCTGCTGGTGGTGAGCTATTTCCTTGTGAGCAGCACGGCGGTTGCCATCTCCGAGCGATTTTTCCGCAGCGACGTAATGTCCGCCGTGCAGCAGAGCGGACACTTCATTTTGCTGGGACTCAACCCGGAGCACAAGGGGGTGATTAATAATGCAGATCGGGAGATCGCCTTCGATGCCTATGAGCGCTTTGGGGATGACAATGCTGCCGCAAACATCTACCTCGTGCAGCTGGCGCTGGATCGCTTAAGGGGGGCTTCGCTTCTCGATTTGTTTCAATCCAAATTCAGCCTGATCTGGTCCAATCACTGGCAGCTTTTTCAGATCTCTCTCAACGGGTCGAATGACCATGAAGTCGTCGGGGTGTTGAGCGAGATAGACAGCCTGATCTATTTACTGGTTACTGTTTTAATCGGTGTGAATATCTACGCCTCGTTCGTGAACAGGCCACATCCGGCTGTCTTTGTGATGCAGCTATTTATTCTTGGCTTCGCGATCTGGTCCTTGATCCTGGAGGCGCAGAACCGCTACGCCATCATTACTTTTCCCTACCAGATCATCCTGGCGGCGCTGGGGTTGAATTGGCTGGCAAGCTTCAATTCTCCGGGGACGGTCCTTGAGGCGGAGTAGCACTGTTAATTTCCTGATCACGGGCAGCCTTTCTCAACCAGTAGGATGTGATATTCCCCTGCCTCGGCGGCATCTCATAAACGAAGATCAGTTCTCTCTCATCGAGGGTGGACGGCTCCCACTCGGGAAAATCGGCGGAGATCGAGACCAGTCTGCTGCCCGGCTTTAATTGTCGCTCGAGGTGCGAAGAGATCTTCGAAACCTCCTTCGACGTGGCATAGAAGAAGACAACGTCTGCGCTGCTCAGGTCGGCTTGATAGAAGCTCGTCCACTTCACTTGAATCCGATCTCCAAGACCGCTCCCCACCGCACGCAGCCAGATGAGCGCGCACTGAAGCGGGCCCACTTCAATACCCACTGCCCGGGCGCCAAACTCCCGCGCCGCGAGGAGCAGCACCCGCCCATCGCCCGCACCCAGATCGTACAGCAACTCATCCGGCTGGAGATTTGCGAGCCGCAGAGCTTTGCGGATCCGCTCGGGCTTTGTCGTCACCAGGGGCAGCCCATAGAGCGCCGGGACCAGGACCCAGAGCAGGATCAGCACAAGAAGTAGAAAGCTCAAGCCATACAGGAGTAAAACGATCATGCTTCGCTGCTCCCTGTCCGGCGAAACAGAGCCAGGAGGCGCGGCAGGAGCACAAGCCTGCCCGTCAGCTCGCCGAGCGCCAGCAGGGCAAGGATGTTAAACAGGATCGCGATCAGGGTGACAGGCAGGAACCCAAACCTCTGGTACACGAAGGCTGCCAGTAATGCCCCGATCGTGCGTCCAAGCGAATGACCGGTTACGTTGAACGAGAGCAGCGTGGCGCGTGCGTTCGGCATGACCTCCGTCATGAGCGGGATATGACTGACCAGCACGTATTCAAACGTAATGTAAAAGAGGAAAAGACCCACCAGCGCACCGAGCTCGGTGCGTCCCACAACCGGCAGCAGCAGTGCAGCCAGGATATTGCCGATCAAGCCAAGCGCCAGGGCACGCGGCTTGCCGAGGCGATCGGTGGTCAGGGCGACGAGACCCTCCCCACTCAGCTCGGAGAGTCCAATCACAGCCGAGGCGCCTGCCAGGGCCGCGATCTGCAGGCCAAATGAATCTTCCAGCCAGACGCCAAAGATCAGATTGACCAACTCATTAGCGGCGCTCGCCCACAGGGCAATCGAAATGCCCGCGAGTGCGGGGATGTTCGTCAGCACCGCGCGGACGTTTCCCAGCGAAGCCATGGATGGCCGGGGATGATCGTCGCGCGGGATCATCCGCCAGATGACGGCGAACATCAGGACTCCCAATCCTGCCAGCAGCGGAAAGGGAGCGTTCCACCCGAAACGGGCGATCAACGCCCCCACAAGCGGAATCCCGATCACAAACGCCAGCGACCAGGATCCTTCCGTGACAGCCAGCGCGGTGCCGCGCTTCTCATAAGGGATGCGGTCGCCGAAGTATGCCTGCATCGAAGGATCAAATAGATATTTGCTGAGAATCGCCAGGAGCAGCGCCAGGCTGAACGTCCAGAACGAGGGGAAGATTGCCACGAGGCTCATCCCGACGATAAACAGGAAGATCCCCAGAAGCAAGCCAAACCGGCGCCCGCGTTGATCGCTGATCGAACCAAGCACAGGAGCAAACATGCCGACAAACGAGCGCAGTGTGACCACATACGACAGGGTGGTGATCTCGATGCCAAGCCCGCGCGCAAAGACTGCCAGAAACGGATACACCATGCGATGCATGGTGTTCAGCACGGTCCGGAGCGCCATGAACGTCAGAAGCTGCAGGCGAAGGGACATGACTTATTCTGAAGTTCTTAGAAATGCACGTGTGAGAAAGTAGGATGCCACCAGCGCAGAAAGTATGAGCGCGACGAAGAATCCAATCATGCCATAATTGCCCGAACTGAAGATAGGGGATGGCGGCGGGTGCATCACATTTTCCGCGGTCGAAAACATAAACCGCAGGATGATAATGAAGAGAATATTTGCCAGCGATGTCAGCCAGCTCGTATTCGTGAGCCATAGACCCATCTGCAGGAACACGCCGGTCACGGCAAAAATGACTGCCAGACGAAAGCGCGGCTCGGCGAGGAAGGGTCCATTCCAGTTTGACTGCATCGCCCACAATGACAGCGGCAGATAGGTGACCCAGAAAAAGATGCCTGTGCGTCCCAACGCGGCGGACCAGCGATGGAAGTTCGCGCGGCGGGTGATCAAGCCGATCGCACCCGCAATTGCCGCGGCGATGAAAGCGAGCTCCGCTGCCAGGACCCAGGCGCCGTGCAAATACACAATGCGCACATTGGCGCCGAGGGAGCGTTCTTCGGGGCCCAAGAGTGCCAGAAGAGCAATTACAATTATCGTGATCAAGAACAACATGAGCGGTGATTGGAGACGAGACATTGCGTGATTTTACTCGAAAGCAACTTGCGCTCCGACTGTCAAAGGATCTGCACCGGGAGATTTCATGGAAAAACCGCCAGCCAGCATTGCTTTAGAGAGATTGGGAATCCCTCATCAGGTCTTCCAGCATGAAAAGCCTGTCCTGTCCTTTGAACAGGCGGCAGAAGAGCGCAGCCACCGACCCGAACAGATCGTGCGCAGCATCCTCTTTCAGGTTCGGCCCGGGGAATTCCTGATGGTGCTCGTCGCGGGACCGGAACAAATAGACTGGAAGAGGCTGCGCCAGCTCGTAGGGCGCTCACGGGTCCGGATGGCGACTGAGGAGGAAGTTCTGGAGGTCACCGGGTACCGCGTTGGGATGGTGAGCCCATTCGGTTTGAAGAACCCGGTCCGGGTGCTGCTGGACGCCAGCGTTCTCAAGGAGGAAGAGATCTCGCTGGGGTCCGGGGTTCGGGACATGGCGATTATCATGAAAAGCGCGGACCTGAGGCGGGCGTTGGGAGAGCCGGAAATCGTATCGTTGCTGGTGTAACCGCCTGCTGCTCTGCCTGGGGCGGGCTTTCGGTTTATAATCATTATGATGAAACGATTGGGCTGCCTCTTTATTCTGCTTTCGGCGCTTCTGCTTGCCTTTCAGCCGGCGTTTGCCCAGACGGGGGAGCCTCAGGCTGTCGTCATGACCGCGGATGGACCGATCATGCCGCCCATGCGTGAGTACATCCGGCGCGGCATCGAGATCGCGGAGCGGCGCGGGGCGGAAGTCCTGGTGATCCAGCTGAACACACCTGGCGGCAGCATCGATACGATGCTGGAGATCATGCGCGAGATCCGGGCGAGCGATGTGCCTGTGGTTGTATACGTCGCGCCGAAAAACGCAATTGCCGGGAGCGCAGGGGCGATGATCACCATGGCGGGGCACATCTCTGCGATGGCGCCGGAGACCTCGATTGGCGCATCCAGCCCGATCAGCGGTTCCGGCGAGAATCTAAACACGACGGCGGAAGCCAAGGCAAAGGAGATCGTCAAAGCCTCGATCCGCCCGCTGGTAACGCCGCGAGGCGACGAGGCTCTGGCGCTCGCTGAAGCCATGGTGGACGAAGCCAGAGCTGCCACGGCGGACGAGGCGCTGGCAGCCAACCTGATCGATTTCGTCGCCGACGACCTCGAAGACCTCCTGCAAGCCTTGGATGGGTTTACTGTGCAGCTGAACGAGGGGACTCGCACGCTCAATACAATGGACGTAGAGACCGTGCCGCTCAACATGAGCTTCATCGAGGAATTCCTGCTCTTCCTCACCGACCCCAATATTGCCTTTCTGCTGCTCGCCATCGGTGTGCAGGCAGTATTGATCGAAATCTCGACGCCGGGCGGCTGGGTGGCAGGCTTTATCGGCCTGGTCTGCCTGACGCTGGCGGTCTACGGGATGGGCGTGCTGCCCGTCAACTGGTTTGGCATTATTTTTCTGCTCACAGCCTTCGTGCTCTTCATCCTCGATATCAAAGCGCCCACCCACGGCGCGTTGACCGTGGCAGGCGTGGCGTCCTTCATCATCGGCGCCCTGGTGCTGTTCAATTCGCCGGGGGTCCCGGAGTTCCAGCGTGTTTCGGTGCCGCTGGTGGTCGGGACCGGCTTCGTGATCGGCTTGTTGTTCATGGTCATCCTGATGTTTGCACTGCGCGCCCTGCAGGTTCCTCTTAGAGCCGGGATCGAGTCCATGGTCGGGAAGATCGGCACCGCCCGGACCGTCTTTGTGGGAACGGGCGGCCAGGTGCAGCTCGGCTCGGAGCTATGGAGCGCCGAGTCGGTGGATCCCTCTGCACCCATCAGTAAGGGTGACCGGGTGGAAGTCGTCGAAGTAAAAGGATTGCGATTGAAGGTGAGAAAGGTCAATTAACTACCAACCTTGCGAAGGTTGCCCCTGAGAACCTACCCGTTCCGGTCGAAACCTTCGCAAGATTGAAGTCCAAAGGATCTTATGCCCGTTACCCCTACGAGAGATCGAATCATCCCTGAAACAAACGTCCGGCCGCTGCGCCGCCCGGAGTGGATCAAGGTCCGCGCGCCCTCCGGCGAGACCTATCAATGGCTGCACGGGTTGATGCGCAAGAAAGAGCTGCACACGGTCTGTGAAGAAGCCATGTGCCCCAACCTGGGTGAGTGCTGGGGCAGTGGCACCGCGACCTTCTTAATGCTCGGTGACGTCTGCACCCGCACCTGTGCATTTTGTGACATCAAGCATGGCAAGCCGGTCCTGATGGACTGGGGAGAAGCCGAGCGCGTGGCGCAGGCTGTCAAAGCCATGGAGCTCAAGCACGCCGTTATCACCTCCGTCAACCGCGACGAGAGGCGGGATGGCGGCGCGCCGATCTTTGCCATGGTCATCCGCCGCATCCGGGAATTGCTGCCGGGCTGCTCCATCGAGGTGCTGATCCCCGACTTCAAAGGCTCGCTCGAAGCCTTGAAGATCGTGATGGACGCCCGCCCGGAGATTCTGAATCATAATGTAGAGACGGTGCCGCGACTCTTCAAGACCGTCCAGCCGCAGGACAACTACGAATGGGCTGCCGCGACCCTCTCGAGCGCTAAGAAGCTTGACCCCGATGTGCTGACCAAATCGGGCATCATGGTCGGTCTCGGCGAGGAGATGGATGAGGTCAAAGCTGTCATGGGCGACCAGCGCTCCTGGGGCGTGGATATCCTGACGATCGGTCAGTACCTGCAGCCGAGCAAAAAGCACATGCCCATCGCGCGCTATTACACGATGGAAGAATTCGCCGAGCTGCGCGACTATGGCTACTCGATCGGCTTCAAGTGGGTGGAGTCGAACCCGCTCGTCAGGTCGTCGTATCATGCCGCGGAGCAGGTGCGGGCGTTGAGCGTGGTGCACAGGAAACTGTATGGGGAAACAGCGAGTAAAAGTTGAGGTCGTTTGACTTCTCAACACTTCAAGGCTGTCGTTAGCAAAGCGGGAAGTAGAGTATTCATTGCCATTCCATTTAATCCCAATGAAGCCTGGGGAGTAAAGCAACGCCACTACATCACGGGAACTGTAAATGGGCATCGCGTGCGCGGCTCTCTTGGTTCCGATGGGAACCAGTACTTTCTCCCCCTGGGCGCGGCATGGCGGCGCGACAACGGACTTGAGGCTGAATCGGAGGTAGATGTGGTTTTGTCTCCGGAGGGTCCACAGTCGGAAGGTCTGTCTCCCGATGTCGCCGCTGCTTTAGACAAAGAACCGCAAGCAAAGGCATTCTTCGAGTCGCTCGCGACGTTCTATCGAAATACGTACATCAGATGGATCGAAGGCGCTAAACGTCCTGAAACGCGGTCGGCGCGCATAAAGGAAATGATCGAGCTGCTCGAGGCAGGTAAAAAGCAAAAATGACCACGGATGAGCTCACAGCAGAATTCGAAACATTTCAAGGGGAGTTAAAGTCCTTTCTCTTGAGAATCACGACCAGTGTTCAGGACGCCGAGGACCTCGTTCAGGAAGCCTATCTGAAAGCGCACTCAAAAATCGATACATTCCGGGGCGAATCGTCGCTGAAGACCTGGGTGTTCAGCATTGCCTCCAACCTGGCCCTGGATCTGTTGAGAGCGAAGAAACGCTGGCCTGAGACGGTAACGGATGTTTGTAAAGACGCCGCGCTGGGAAACCGGCAATTCTTTCAAGAAGCCATGCACATACGGCAAACTTCGCCGCAGGGGAATTTTGAGATCAGAGAACATATCGCTTTTTGTTTTACATGTATATCCAAGTCCCTTCCACTGGAAGGTCACCTCGTGCTCCTTTTGAAGGAAATTTACGGCTTTAAGGGAAAGGAGATTTCGCAAATCCTTCAGTTGAGCGAAGCGATGGTCAAGTATCACCTGCACGTCAGCCGCAAGAAAATGATGGAAATCTTCGACCAGCGCTGTTCACTCATCAACAAAAAGGGGATTTGCTATCAATGCACCGAGCTGAATGGGATCTTCAATCCCCGGCAAAAAGCCCAGGAAGAGCTGCTCAAAATCGAAATGGCGCGCGAAGCCGAAACCAGGAGCACAGAGGAGCTATTTGACCTGCGGATGAAGATCCTGCGTGAGCTCGATCCATTTGAGTCCGGGGCAGCCGAGCTCCAGCTGCATCACCTGGAGCACAACCGCCAGGTCATGGAAAAATACCTGGAAGAGACCTCGTAATTTGCCTATCGTTTTTTCGCTCCTGATCGTCTAAAGTAGAAAAGGAGTGTAGAAATGAACAGACAGGCAGATACCGCAAATCGAGAGGGGCAAGCGAGAACCGTACGAAAGACCTTCAGCAGGGAAACCTCTGTCAGCACGACCATTCAGGCCGACCCGGCAATCGTCTGGGCGCTGCTCACCCGCGCCTCAGATATCCCTCGCTGGAACTCGACGATCACCTCGCTGAAGGGAACGATCCGGCAGGGTGAGACGGTCGAACTAAAATCCATCCTGGACGATAAACGGACATTCAAATTAAAGATAAAGGAGTTTGTGCCCGAGAAACGCCTGGTCTGGGGAGATGCTATGGGGACACGGGTATACACACTCACCGGAGGTGACGCAACTACCACGCACTTCAGCATGACAGAGAAAATTGGCGGTCTGCTCTTCCCGTTGTTCGCGGGAGCAATCCCATCTTTCGATGAAACATTCGAGCGCTATGCCGCCGACCTGAAGCGGGAGGCGGAGAGCATTCAACGTTCCAAAACATAATGTGAAGGAGATAGATAATGGAAAAGAGAACAAAAAACAACCCCTGGAAGCTGAAGACGCCGTCCGGGACGTCCGAGTATGAGATGTACGTAGACACAAAAGATGGGAAGGAAATCCTTGTCTGCACGGTCGGCACAACAGTGTTGCACTACGACTATCGCGCCCTGGCGGACCTGCACGCCATGCTGAAACAGCACGGAGACTGGATGGAGCTGGGCAGCAAAGACGAAAAACAGGAAGCTACCCCCGGAACCGTAGAGCACTGGGCACGCTCGCCCGAGAACCCGGTTGGCGGCTGGTATGGTCTCAAGAAAGGCTTCAGAGGGCGGTTTGCCATGTACATCCCGCCTTTGATGGAGGAGCTGGGGCTTGCCGAAGTGGAACATAACCCGCGTAACAACCGGATGAGAGCGAAGTAATTATCAAGGTGCGAGCTTTAGCAAAAACTCCCGCTGACAGTCGATCAGCGGGAGTTTTGCTTTAAGTCCGGATTGGTGTGAGCGAGTCCCTATGAGTGCCTGATTTGCTCTTGAGCTACAAACCGGCTGAAGCTCACCCCGAGGACCATACCGCCCGCTACTGAAGCCGTGAACAAAGTCATCGCTGTCACTCGAGACATCGCCAAGTTCCCCGCTCCTACTCGAATACCGAGTTGGTCAAGAAATGCGATGGTCAGGAGCGCAGCCAGCACGGAGACCGCAGCGGTCGCAACAGACAGCACAAGAGCAGCTTTTGCATTTCGCAGAAGTAAGCCACACGCAAGACCTACACACATCGTGACGCTTCCGATCGCTCCGCACATAAACATGGCATGTAGAAAATGAACCGGCAGACTGTCGCCAAACCAGCTGTCGATATTCGACAAAGGCGAGAGCCAGCCCGTAAGAATTCCGGCAATCACCGCCAGGGCAATCTTCCACCACGGGCGGTAACCGCTTATTTTCCCAAGCAAGAAACTCCACAGCAAGGAGCAGAGTAACAATATGAAAATTGAATTCAAACCCTGGGATTGGAAGATGACCACGAGGTCTTTCAGAAAGGGGACGCGACCGATTTCCCGGATCAAAATCAGCCAGAACAGCAGCCCGGCGGGTAAACCCAGGCACAGCCCGGATGCCAGGGCACTCTGCCAGGCGATTCGAAGATAGTCCGGAGGCGTTTGAGTTTGAAAATTGTACATAGGCTATTCACCTTACACCACGCGCATAGGTGACGTTCCAATCCGGACCCAAAATCCCATGCAAGCGGCTCATGACAATTGTCGCCTCTTATGGTAAACCCTTCACGCGACACAGCGTCTTAAAGAATACCCACACTTTAGTAATTGCAAAGGATGCCCGATGGACAAATCTCAACCGTACGAAACGCTTGACCCTGAGAACTGGGAGGAGATGCGAGCGCTGGCACATCGGATGGTGGACGACGCCATGACCTATCTGGAGACAATCCGCGAGCGCCCCGTCTGGCAGCCCGTCCCCGCCGAGGTGGCGTCCCGTTTCAAAGAGCAGGCTCCCCACCAACCTGCCGGCGCGGAGGCAGCCTATGAAGAATTTCTGGAAACAGTCCTGCCATACCCGATGGGCACAACCCATCCGCGCTTCTGGAGCTGGTATATGGGTAACGGCACCGTCCTTGGGGCACTTGCAGATTTCCTGGCTGCGATCACAAATTCGAACCTGGGCGGTGGAAACCACGCGGCGATCCTGGTGGAGGAGCAGATCATCAACTGGATGAAGGAGATGATGGGCTTCCCTGAAGATGCCAGCGGCTTGCTGGTGAGCGGCGGCTCCATGGCAAATTTTGTTGGCATCGCCGTCGCCCGGAACGTCAGGTGCGGCTTCGACGTGCGCGCGCTGGGAATGCAGGGGGCTCCCCACCCATTAACGGTGTATGCCTCTACGGAAGTGCATAGCTCTAACCAGAAAGCCGTCGAATTGCTCGGGATTGGGAACACGAACTTCCGTAAAATACCGGTAAACGACGATTACACAATCAACCTTCAGGCGCTACAACAGGCAATCGCCGCCGATAAGGCTGCAGGCTATCGTCCGATCTGTGTGATCGGCAGCGCAGGCACCGTGAATACGGGTGCCGTCGACGACCTGAACGCACTCGCGGATCTGTGCCAGGCAGAGGATCTATGGTTTCACGTAGACGGCGCGATCGGCGCGGTGGCAGTGCTGGCAGAAAACGTGCGAGCTCAACTCGCCGGCATGGAACGAGCCGACTCCATCGCGCTGGATCTCCACAAGTGGATGCACATCCCCTTCGAAGCGGGTTGCGTTCTTGTCCGCTCGGAACGGGCACAACGAAACACCTTTTCTCTCACACCCGAATATCTGGCTCATGAAACGCGCGGGCTGGCGGCGGGACATCTCTGGTTCAGCGATTATGGACTGCAATTGTCGCGCCAGTTTCGCGCCCTCAAAGTCTGGATGTCCATCAAAGAGCACGGCCTGGACCGCTTCGGTCGGATGATCGCTCGCAATGTCGAACAGGCGCATTACTTTGGTCAGCTGGTCGAGGCGGAGGCATGCCTGGAATTGATGGCTCCCATCGGGATGGACATCGTCTGTTTCCGCTTTAACCCGGGCGGCATGGAGGATCAACAGCTCAGTGCGCTCAACAAGGAAGTTCTGATGCAGCTGCATGAAGGCGGGATCGCCGCGCCATCCTATACCACTCTGCAGGGACGCTACTGCCTGCGGATCGCGATCGCCAACCATCGCAGCACGCAAGAGGATTTCGACCTGCTTGCCCGGGAAGTCGTGCGGATCGGACAGGAGCTGGTCCAACAGTTCTCCGGATAAAAGGACCTGCTATGAAAAATCAACTGCTCAATGAAAAATTTGCTGAGCTGTCCACGCCGCTCATCGCAGACGCCTGTCTGCGCCTGAAGATCCCTCTCCGCATCGCGCCCCGGGGCATTCGCCCGCTGCCCGCGAGCAGCCATGTTGCCGGCCGTGCCCTGCCGGTGCGGCACTACGGCAGCGTGGATATTTTTCTCGAGGGTATGGGAGGGGCCCAACGGGGTGACATTCTTGTGATCGATAATGAAGGGCGGAGTGACGAGGGCTGTATCGGTGATCTGACTATCCTGGAGGCGCAGGCTTGCGGGCTAGCGGGCATCGTCGTCTGGGGTTGTCACCGCGATTCTGTCGAGCTTCTTCAGATTGGCTTTTCCGTGTTTAGCTATGGCAGCTATCCTGCAGGTCCACAGAGGCTTGACGGGCGCGATGCATTGGCGCTCACCTCTGCCAGATTCGGGGAATTTTCCGTTAGTGGAGATGACATCGTGTTCGCGGATGCCGATGGCGTGCTGTTTGCCCCTGCCGAACGGGTGGATGAGATCCTTTCCACAGCTCAGGCGATCTGGCAGAAAGAGCGGCGACAGGCGCAGGAGATCCAGGCGGGCAGGAATCTGCGGGAGCAGCTGGAATTTGATCAGTACCTGATGCGGCGCTCAATGGACGAGACGTACACCTTTCGCCAGCACCTCCGCAGCATAGGCGGCGCCATCGAGGAATAAAGAAGAACCAGATTCTCTGGGGCCGGAGGGGATGGCTTTCTCATTATCGCTTGACAAATCCGGGGCATGTGATGCTCCCGAAGGACACCGCTTCGGGACGGTGTGAGCGGAGCGACACTTGCGCATGACGCAGTGCTGGTGAGCATCTCTACCACGGTGACAGAGACTCCTCGGTCGCTGACACCTGCCCTGGTACGGCTCACCTGCCCTGGCGGGCGGTGCCAGGGAAAACGCTCCCTCAGGGTGACATTAACTAAATTTTGAGAAAGCCATGGGCCGGAGGGGGACTGTGGTTGCCTTTTGACCACTATACGTATATAATCGGTGCAACTTTCCACGAGTCTTGCGGAAATTTATCGGTAGTAAGTGTAACAAGCCGCTTGAATCATCATGCTGCTGCCGTGCATCGTTCCCTCATTCACTTAACATCCAAAGAGATAAGAAACCATCTCCAGCCGTACACTGGCGGCATGTCTGCTGATAGTTTCACGACCCCTACATTCCAAGTCCTCTTCAGAGGAGAAACAATTGTGACGCCGGCTAAACAAAGCACTCAAAGGAAGCTTCTACCCAAGTCTCCCACCGGGATCCCCGGGATGGATGAAATCACCGGCGGCGGTTTGCCGAAAGGCAGGCCGACACTCGTGGCTGGGGCGGCGGGTTGCGGCAAGACACTTTTTGCAATGGAATTTCTTGTCAATGGCGCGACCGAGTATGATGAACCGGGAATATTTGTCGCGTTTGAGGAAAATGCAGACGAGCTGGCGCAGAACGTTGCCTCTCTCGGCTTTGATCTAAAGAAACTGAGCAAACAGAAGAAGCTAATTGTCGATCATATTCGCGTGGAGCGAGGTGAGATCGAAGAAACTGGGGATTATGACCTGGAGGGGCTGTTTATCCGACTCGGGTACGCCATTGACTCGATTGGCGCGAAACGGGTAGCACTGGATACCATTGAAGTACTCTTTTCGTCATTTTCAAACCAGGGCATTCTCCGCACCGAGCTACAACGTCTGTTCCGCTGGTTGAAGGATAAGGGCGTGACGGCTGTCATCACAGCGGAACGCGGCGATGGGACTATGACCCGCTTCGGTCTTGAGGAATATGTCGCCGATTGCGTGATCCTGCTCGATCACCGGGTGAACGAGCAGATTTCGACCCGCCGACTGCGTATTGTCAAGTATCGTGGCACACTGCACGGCACCAATGAATATCCCTTCCTGATCGGTAAGCATGGCATCTCCGTATTACCGATCACATCCCTGACACTGAACCACAAGGCCTCAAGGAAGCGTGTTTCCACTGGCATCCAGGAGCTTGACGATATGCTGGATGGCAAGGGATTCTACCGGGGCAGCAGCATCCTCCTCTCAGGAGCAGCCGGCACCGGGAAGACCAGCATGGCTGCAACATTCGTCGATGCAGCTTGCCAGCGCGGCGAGCGCTGCATCTATTTCGCCTTCGAGGAATCCGCGGACCAGATCATCCGGGATATGCGCTCGATTGGTATCGACCTGCTGCCTCACATTAAGCAAGGCTTGCTCAAAATCCATGTCGCCCGTCCCAGCCAGTACGGACTCGAGATGCATCTCGTGACCATGTATGACATGATCCGTGAGTTCGAGACCAGCATCATCGTCATGGATCCCATCACCGACTTTACATCCGTAGGCAACGAGTCTGAGATCAAATCGGCTGTCACGCGAATCATCGATTTCTTGAAGGTCCATGGGGTCACAGGACTGTTCGTCAGTGTGACCTCCGAGGCGAAAGCAGAGCAATCTTTGATAAGCATCTCTTCCTTGATCGATGCCTGGATCAGTCTCAGAAACCTGGAAAAGGATGGGGAACACCATCGCGGCCTGTTTATCCTCAAATCGCGCGGGATGGCGCATTCCAATCAGATCCGCTCGTTCTTGCTCACCGACGATGGCATTAAGATCGGCAAAATGGATTTCGCCGGGCACCGGCCGGAATTGAGCCGAGCATGAGCGACATTTTATATGCATCATCCGCTCTTAAGCCGTTGTCGTCCAAGTGAAAAGGAGAAGGTGTGGAAAAATCAAAACCACGCGCTCGTTCTCAACAGCGCACAACTAAGACCTACGAGCTGCGGCTTTATGTCGCCGGACAAACGCCGAAGAGTCTGGCAGCATTTGCCAATCTGAAAAAGATCTGCGAGGAGCATCTGGCGGGACAGTACCGGATTGAGGTGATCGACCTGCTGAAAAAGCCGCAGCTGGCAAGTGGAGACCAGATCCTTGCCATCCCAACGCTGGTACGCAAATTGCCGGAGCCAATCAAGAAGATCATCGGCGACCTTTCGAATACAGAACGTGTACTGGTTGGATTGAACCTGCGTGAAGAGAAGAAGTAAATAGTAAAATACAGAAATCAGCCGATGGTTTTATGCGTTAGGATCTCGGAAGGCTAAGATATGGTCAAGAGAAATCACACTCATCAGGAGCCGCCGCCGGATGAGCTCGACGAATTAAAATACCGTCTCGAAGAGACGGAAGAGACGCTCCGCGCCATCCAGCAGTATATGGTGGATGCCTTTGTGGTCAATCGTGAGAACGGTATCCAGGTGGTAACTCTCAACGAATCGGAGATTCCCTACCGGATGATGGTGGAATCGATGAACGAGGGCGCCGTCACATTGATCCCCGATGGTACCATCTTTTACTGTAACCCGCGTTTTGGCGAGATGATCGGAAGGGATTGCGAAACCCTGGTCGGCACGCCTTTTCGAGCTTTGATCGTATCGGAAGGGCAAGCCGCGTTCGAAACGATCTTTAGAAGAGCCGGGCAGAAACCTGTCCGAGGCGAGTCTTTCCTGAAAAAAGCGGATGGAGAGAGTATGCCCGTGCAGCTTTCTATTTATCAGCTTGGGGCAGATAAACTGAGCGGGCTTGCCATTATCGCCACCGATATCAGCGAGCGAGTCCAATCCGAAGCGAAAATCCGTAATCTCGCATCCAAATTATCCATGGTGGAACAGGAGGAACGGCATCGCATCTCGGGGGTACTGCACGATGACCTGCAGCAACGCCTGTTTGCCATCAAGGCCCAATTATCGTTCTTTAATGATTTTCTTGAGAAGGATCAGCTCTCAGCCGGGGCGTATTCCGAGCTTGACCAGATCCAAGAGTCCCTCTCCGAGGCGATTGCCATCACCCGTAACCTCAGCATCGATTTGAATCCGGTTGTGCTGCACGGAAATAGCCTCGGAGAAGCAATGAGCTGGCTATCCTTCCGGATGAAGGAGCAGCATGGCTTGCACATCGACCTTGATGTAAAGGAGAGCTTTAGCCAGCTGGAGCAGCATGTCCGCATGATGCTCTTTCAATCCATGCGTGAGCTGCTCTTCAACGTGGTGAAACATGCTGGCGTTTTGGAAGCCAGAGTGACGCTGGAGCAGATTGACGGGCGCGGCCGCATAACGATCAGCGACGATGGTAATGGCTTTGACGCTGAAACGGTGCTGAAAGATCGGAATATGGCTCATGGGCTCCTGGTGGTCCAGGACCGTTTAAACCTCTCAGGTTGTGGCATGGACATCGTATCCCAACCCGGTGACGGCACACATATTCAGATCGAGTTCCCTGTGGAAGCGAACAATCCGGGTGGGAACAGCTATTTGAGCAGGCAGCTTATTGGGAGCGAATAGACCGAACCTGACGGGCGTGCTATACCCAATCAGTCTTCATTGCCGCGTAATCTCCATTTCGGGTTTTATGCGGCACTTTTTATAAAGAAAATTAGCTTGAGGTGGTATGTCAAACATGCGAGTTTTGATCACTGGGATCAATGGGCTCATCGGCAACGTTCTGCACAAGGCGCTCGAAGAAAACTATGAGGTATACGGTCTGGATCAGGAAGAGCCCTTTTCGGATCGGGTGGCATCGGCGGATATTGCCGAATACGGACAACTCGCCGAGATCATTCGGCAGTTCCGGCCGCTGGATGCCATCGTCCACCTCGCGGGCGACCCAAGCGTGCAGGCAACCTGGGAATCAGTCCTGCGCGCCAATATCATTGGGACACGAAACATCTTCGAAGCTGCGCGTGAGCTTGAGGTTCCAAGGGTGGTCTTTGCCAGCTCCAATCATGCGACCGGGGCATACCAGGGGTTCGAGCCCGAGACGTATAGCTTCACCGAGCCGGAGTCACGCAAGATCTCTCCCGAGGATCCCGTCCGCCCCGATAGCGAATATGGCGTGAGTAAAGTCTTTGGAGAGGCGATTGCACGCTATTACTGCGACCGTTGGGGCGTCAAGGCGATTTGTCTCCGCATTGGCGCGGTACTCAAAGATGACGATCCCACAAAGGACTCTCAAAATCGTAGGATATGGCTGAGTCACCGGGACCTGGTCCAGCTTGTAGAAAAGAGCCTCAACACGAATGTAGCATTTGGCATTTATTATGGCGTCTCGAATAATAAGGGAGCCTTCTGGGATATCTCCAACGCTCGCGCCGACCTGGGCTTTGAACCTCAGGACGATGGCTCGACCCGTTGAAACGCTGAGAACGATGTATTGAGGTCACATGGATGAAGAAATCAATTTCCACTGAGCCAACTCCAGAGAACATCACGCAAGTCCTCGACCTTCTGGCTGAGATGCCGGACCGGCTCGAGCGCCTGGCAAAAGACCCCACGGATCCGCAACTGCACCAGCCGCTGCGACCCGGGGAGCGGTCATTCACCGAGACGCTGGCACACCTGATCTATTGTGAAGACAGGTCCTCAGAAGCGATCTACCTGGCACTCATAATGAATGAGCCCCTGATGCCTGAGGTTCATCCCGAGAGACAATGGGGGAAACTTCTGCGCTACGATCTCCTGAAATTTTCTGATTTGCGCCTTTATTTCCGGATGCGTCGAGGGGTCCTCGTGCGCATCCTGCGTTCGTTAAGTGCAGCCCAATGGGCTCGCCTGATCTGCGAGGCGGGGAAGAAACGCAAGGAATCGGTTTACTGGCGGGCGCGCTCGATGGCGCTGCACGAGCTCGAGCACCTGTCTGACCTGGAAGCCACGCTCATAACCGGATAATTCGGTAAGGCAGGGAAGAGAAGAAAGGAGTCATACCACAATGGCAGATGCCATAATCGTTCCCAATATTCACAGCCGGGGTGAAGACCAACTGCCGATCTCTGCGACCGGCAACACCCTGTGTATTTACGAGACAAGCGGCAGTGGTCCTGGTTATCTTCACATTCACCACGCGGACGACGAAGCCTGGCAAGTGCTGGAGGGGACGTTGGTCTTCCGGTTGGGCGGCAAGGAAGTGGAGGCTGGTCCTGGAACTACCGTGTTCGTGCCCGCCGGTGTGCCGCATGATTATTATGAGGCGCAGGGACCGAGCCGCTACCTTCTCATCGTAACCCCACGCTTAAGCGAGCTGTTCTCCGCGCTCGAGGAGGCTCCCAGTGAGGAGCACAACAAAATCATGCGCAGATTCGAGTCCGAGATCGTGGAATGATGGATTCACACCCGATGTAGCGTCGGGGATGCCCCGGACCCCTCTTTATAGGGTATCATTACTCACATTCTTGCAAGGGTATGATTTTCGCGCTTATGTTACGTCTTCAGGGGCGAAAATTGGTCTCAGGAAATCCCCTTTTATACAGTTACCTTTGAAGGGATTTAACGTCAAGTAATCGGTAGTTCATATTCCGGCAGGGATTGTGCTCAGCCGGTTTTTCGCTCCGGTCGCGCCCCGTAAGCATATGCTTGTTATGCGCAACCGGTGAACAATTCTAGAAACCGAAAGGAATCATTGTATGACCAACATTCTATGTATCGGAGCAGGCTATGTGGGCGGCTCCACGATGCCGATCATCGCCAGTCACTGCCCCGATGACCGGGTCGTGATCGTGGATATCAACGAGGCGCGCATCGCCGCCTGGCAGTCCGATCAGCTCCCCATCTACGAGCCAGGCCTGGATGAGATCGTCTTCAAGACCCGCGGCAAGAATTTATTCTTTTCTACAGACATCAACCGGCACATCGCCGAAGCGGATATCATCTTCGTCAGCGTGAACACACCCACCAAGACCTTCGGCCAGGGTGCCGGCCGGGCAGCCGACCTGCAATTCTGGGAGAAAACCGCCCGCCAGATCCTGGAGAACTCCACCTCGTCCAAGATTGTGGTGGAAAAGAGCACGCTTCCCGTACGGACCGCCGAGGCGATGGAGCGCATCTTAAACTCGAACGGCAACGGTCTTCACTTCGACGTCCTCTCGAACCCCGAATTCTTAGCCGAAGGGACGGCTGTGCGCGACATGGAAAACCCCGACCGCGTCCTGATCGGCGGCCGGGAGACCGCGTCGGGTCAAAAGGCGGTGCAAAAGCTGGTGGAGATCTATGCCAACTGGGTGCCGCGCGACCGGATCATCACCACCAACCTGTGGTCGAGTGAATTGTCCAAGCTGGTGGCGAACGCCTTCCTGGCTCAGCGCATCTCCTCGATTAACGCCATCTCGGCCCTCTGCGAGAAGACCGAAGCGG
>DATHTH010000324.1:0-7649 GCA_035463495.1 Anaerolineales bacterium
GGGTTCGATCCTGATGTTTTCCGGCGGGGTTGGACACTATTATTACGATCCCATCCCAATTGATTCGGTCAGCGATCTCTCGATCCACGGCGATGTAGGTCCCTTGCTGGCGGAGTCATTGAGAAAACATCGAGTCTTGAACTCCTATGAGGTCGTCTCGCCCGCCGAGACGATGCGGGCGACGGTGCTTGGAGCCAGCACCCAGACGGTGACTCTTTCAGGCTCGACGATCTGGGCAGAGCGCGAGATCCTTCCCTTGAAGAATGTGCCTGTCATCCGTCCAATTCTGCCCGTGCCGCTTGAACCGGCTGCTGTTTCAAGCCGTATTGCTGAAGCCGTGACCCGGTGGGATGTTAATGTTGCTACGGATCCTTTTGCCGTAGCCCTGGAGCTTGACCGGCCGTTGGATTTTGAATCGCTCACGCAGCTTGCCACAGGCTTAAAGGATTTTGCAAATATGATGCCAGGCGATCGGCCGCTGATTGCCATTATCGAAAGAGACTACGCCCAGGCGCTCGGGCAAACCGTCAAAGGGCTTGCACCCTCACGTTCCCTCCTCGTGATCGACCAGGTCGGCTTATCTGAAGGCGATTACATTGATATCGGCACGCCGCTCATGGATGGCCGCGTGGTCCCATTAAGTGTGAAGACATTGATTTTTTACCATTAACCTTTTCCATTGAGGAAACCCCAGGTGCTCACAAGAACATCGGTCTTTATCGCTGGCGTCATGGTCTATCTTATCTTCCTTCTGACGATGCTGTATTCGATTGGTTTTGTTGGAAACCTGCTTGTTCCCAAGGGGATCGACGATGGCTTGCCATCGGCTCCTGCCATTGCCATACCGCTCGATCTGGCATTGATCGCAGTCTTCGGCGCTCAACACAGCCTGATGGCGCGCCCCGCGTTCAAATCCTGGTGGACGAGTTGGATCCCGAAGGCGATGGAACGCAGTATCTTTGTGCTTGCGTCTAGCCTGGCTCTCCTTTTTCTGTTCTGGCAATGGCGACCCATTCCTGTGGAGGTCTGGAATATACAGACTGGATGGGCAAACACCGTCTTGAACAGTCTATTCTGGCTTGGATGGGCGGGGGTCGTGTTGAGCACATTTCTGATCGATCATTATGATTTATTCGGCCTGCGGCAAGTATATTTGTATTTCCGCGGAGTCGATTACACTTCCGTTCCATTCAAAAAGCCTGCTCTTTATAATTACATACGCCATCCGATGATGCTGTCCTTCCTGATCGCATTCTGGGCGACACCCCGTATGAGTGTGGGACACTTGATATTTGCATCCGGGATGACGGTCGTCATATTGATGGGTATTGCGTTCGAAGAACGGGATTTGCTCAAAGCCTATGGTGAAACCTATCGTAACTATCGCAGGCAAGTCTCCATGCTTATTCCCTTGCCAAGGAAGAAGTAGGCCTGTTTATGAGCAACTGTCTCGTGAGAGTGCGAATAAGCTTGTTCTTTCTCCATTGTGCTCTTCGTGTCCTTTGTGTTTGAAAAGGTAAATTGATGCTCCTTCGGACCAAACTTCACGGCAAGACCTACGAGTTCCCTGATATCCGGCTCCTGATGGGCAAAGCCAACGAGGAGAAATCTGGCGACCGCCTTGCCGGTGTGGGCGCGGAAACTGCAGCCGAGCGCGTCGCTGCGAAGCTCGTCCTGGCTGAGGTCCCGCTGTGGGTTTTGTACGAGAACCCGGCTGTGCCTTACGACCAGGATGAGATCACGCGCCTGATTATGGACGCGGTCGACCAGCCGGTCTACAACGAGATCAAGGACTGGACGGTAGGTGAGTTCCGCGAGTGGATTCTGGCGGATACTACTTCCACCGAAGCCATCCGCCGCGTCTCGAACGGGCTCACCGCGGAAATGATCGCGGCGGTTACCAAGTTGATGTCCAACCTCGACCTCATGTACGCGGCGAAGAAGATTCCCGTGGGTGCGCACTGCAACAATACTATCGGCGCGCCGGGGACGCTGTCCTCACGAAACCAGCCCAATCACCCGACGGATTCGCCGGAGGGCATTCGCGCCGAAATCTATGAGGGCTTATCGTATGGTGCTGGGGACTCCGTTATTGGCATTAACCCCGTAGATGATTCATATGGTTCCGTAGCGCGTCTGCTCGACATGACGTACGATATTATCAAGACCTGGAACATTCCCACGCAAAATTGTCTCCTGGCCCACGTCACGACACAGATGAAGTGTATGCAATCGGGCTCGCCGGTGGGACTCGTCTTTCAATCCCTTGCCGGCTCTCAAAAGGGAAACGACTCGTTTGGCATCTCCGTCGGCATGATCGACGAAGCGTATGAGATGGCAAAGAAATATTGCTTTCCCAAGGGCCCCAACTTCATGTATTTCGAGACGGGCCAGGGTTCCGAGCTGTCCGCGGATGCTCATAATGGCTGGGACCAGCTCGTGATGGAAGCCCGCTGTTACGGTTTTGCCAGGCGCTATCACCCCTATCAGGTCAACACGGTGGTTGGCTTCATTGGTCCCGAATACTTATATGACGCCCGCCAGATCCAGCGCGCCGGGCTTGAGGATCATTTTATGGGCAAGCTTACCGGCATCCCGATGGGCTGCGATGCCTGCTACACCAACCATGCCCGCGCCGACCAGAATGCGATCGAGAATCTGGCGGTGATGTTGACTGCTGCGGGCTGCAATTACTTCATGGGCGTGCCGATGGGTGATGACTCGATGCTTTCCTACCAATGCACATCGTTCCACGATGCTCCCACGCTGCGCCAGCTCTTCAAGCTCCGCCCGGCGCCTGAGTTCGAGAGCTGGATGGTCGATCTTGGTCTAATGAAAGATGGTGTGCTCACCGAGAAGGCCGGTGATCCTACATTTTTCCTCAAAAGATGATGTCATTGCGTGGGCTGGTAGCCCGAAGCAATTTCCTCGCCATGACATAATTGGAGACGTAGTATGGATGATGCAAGACTTGCTGCAATTGTAGATGCGATCGTTCGCGAGCTTCAGTCCAGTGGGGCTGTCAGGGCGAACGGTTCGGACCAAGCCGCGCCTGCATCTCTTGCCTCCTCCTTGTCCGCGTCCTCAGCAGTTCCCATGAAACCTCGCACCGGGACGTCCACGGCAAACCTTAGCATCGACCTTCCGGACCCTACAAGTCAGGACCTGCGCTATGCCCCGCGCGTCAAGAATCCCAAAGATCCGCAGGCTCTCAAAGCCCTGATGGCATCCACTCCCGCGCGCATTGGTGTCGGGCGTGCGGGACCGCGCTACAGCACGGCCTCACTGCTGCTCTTCCAGGGTGATCACGCGGTGACGCAGGATGCTCTCTACCGCGATGTGGATCAAAAGCTGCTGGACCAGTTCGGTTTGTTCACAGTACAAACGAAGGTGACCGGCGGCAAGCAGGAATACCTGCTGCGACCGGATCTCGGGCGTTTGCTCAATGACGACGCCAAACGTATAATCAATGAAAAGTGTCAGAAAAGTGTTAATATTCAGCTCTGCATCGGAGATGGACTCTCGGCGGCTGCGATCGAGGCAAACTTGCGGCAGATCTTCCCGGTAATCAAACAGGGTGTGCAGAACGCAGGTCTGACCTTTGGAACGCCCTTCTTCATTAAGTATGCTCGCGTGGGAGTCATGAACGATGTTGGCGAATTGATCAAGCCAGATGTGGTCATTCTGCTGATTGGCGAGCGTCCCGGCCTCGGTCGCGCCGAGTCGATGAGCGCCTACATGGGTTATAAGCCCAAATACGGCGACACAGATGCGGACCGGGATGTGGTTTGCAATATCTTCGAGAACGGCGGCACGAACCCTTTAGAAGCCGGTGCCTTTGTGGTGCAGTTTGCACAAAATATGCGCAAAAACCAGGCATCCGGTGTGAAGCTTAAGTTGGCAAAATCATAGGAGTTCACCTATGGTGGTCGAGTAGGGCGAAGCCCGTATCGAGACCACGAGCAGAAATTATCATGGCAATCCTCGACCCAATCTTCGGCACTCCGCTCGCAGTGCAGCTCATCCCGCAGGTGGACCGGGACTTCGCGGGACATCTCAAGCTGCGCGACGACCAGCGCTCGATTGGTTTGCTCAGCGTGGACAATGATGATGCGACGTACGTGGCCATCGATGAAGCCACGAAGATGGCGGATGTGGAAGTAGTGTATGCTCGTTCCTTCTATGCTGGTGCCAGGCATTCCTCGGGAAAGTGGTCGGGAGAGATCATGGCGATCCTCGCGGGACCCGACCCGGCCGAGGTCAGAGCCGGTTTGAACGCTGCCGTGGATTACATCCGTACCCGGGCGGTCTGGTATTCTGCGAATGAGGATGATTCGATAGCCTTTTTTTCACATGTGATTTCGAGAACGGGCACATATCTTTCGCAGGTCTGCAATATTCCGATGGGCTCGCCGATTGCTTATCTCGTGGCGACGCCCAATGAAGGTCTCGTCGCCCTGGATGCGGCACTCAAAGCTGCGGATGTGACCATTGTTTCACTGACCATGCCGCCCTCGGAGACGAATTATATGGGCGTGATGCTGACCGGCGACCAGCCCGCCTGTATGGCAGCGGCTGCCGCATTTCAAAACAAGGTGTTAGAGGTAGCGAGTTATCCCTTTAACTACTAAGCCGCGAAGTTTCCTTGGGTCCTTCGTGGTAAAAAGGTTTTCTTATGACCGAATTTGACAAAGACCTCCAGTCCATACAGGAAGCCCGGACGCTCGCTGTCCAGGCACGCGATGCGCAGCGCAGATTTATGTCCGCCACACAGGCGGAGGTAGACCGCATCTGCGCGGCGATGGCGCAAGCCGCGGCGGACGCTTCCGTGATGCTGGGAAAGATGGCGAATGAAGAAACCGGTTATGGCGTCCCCGAGCATAAAACGCTAAAGAATTTGCTGTCCTCACAGCTCTTATGGGAGGCCATTAAGGACATTCCGACCGTGGGAGTGATCCGCAACGATCCAGTGAAGAGAACGTACGACATTGCCTGGCCCATGGGTGTTATTGCTGCTTTGACCCCGAGTACGAATCCTACTTCCACGACCATGTACAAGACTCTGATCGCGGTCAAGGCAAAGAATGCTATCATCGTCGCGCCGCATCCCTTTGCGGCGAAGTGCTGTGCCGAGACAATCCGCATAATGTCGGAAGCGGGCGAGCGCGCAGGGATGCCAAAGGGCCTCATCTCTTGCATGACCAAAGTCTCCCTGCCGGGGACACAGGAACTGATGAAGCATCGCTATGTGGCGCTCATCCTTGCCACCGGTGGCTCGGACATGGTGCGCGCGGCGCATTCGGTGGGCAAGCCGGCATACGGTGTGGGTCCGGGCAATGTGCCTGTCTATGTCGATCGCTCCGCAGATCTGGAGAGGGCAGCCAAATACATTGTGGCTTCGAAGGCATTCGATCATTCGGTGATCTGCGCCACCGAACAGGCGGTCGTCGCGGACCGTCCGATTGCCGCGCGACTCGAAGAATTGATGAAGGCAGAAGGTGCCTATTTTGTTGATGACAAAATCAAGCAGACCCTTGCCCAAAATCTGTTCGTCGGGCATCTGCCGAACCCGAAAGCGGTCGGACGGAGCCCTCAGCAGCTCGCACAGATGTACGGCTTCAGCGTCCCGGACTGGGCGCGGATCCTGGTCGTCAAGCTGAACGGAGTCGGGAGAGAGGAGCCACTTTCCGGTGAGAAGTTGACGACGGTTCTGGGCTGGTACGAGGTCGATGGCTGGGAAGCCGGCTGCGAGCGCAGCATCGACCTGATCAACTACGGCGGGCGCGGACACTCGCTAGTCATTCATGCCCGGGATGACAACATTATCATGCGGTTTGGACTCGAAAAACCTGTCTTCAGGATTGTGGTCAATACGTTTGGAACGTTGGGTACAACCGGCTATACTACCGGTGTGATGCCATCCATGACGCTCGGCTCGGGCGGTGTCGGCGGCGCGATTACCGGCGACAATATTACTGTTCATCACCTGTACAACATTAAGAAGCTCGCCTACGAAATTCGTGCTGCCCCGGAAGCCGCATTCGCCCCGGGCTCGACCGATGACCCGGCGCAACGCCGCTTGTTCACCGGTGGCTCCCACTCTGTGTCCGCGCCTGCAGCGTCAACCTCACTTAACACGAATGGCAAAGATATGGACGCAGAAGTGGAGGAGATTGTGAGACGAGTGTTATTGGAGTTGAAAAAGTAGCCGCTGGTTGAGTAGTTCTGTGCTCGTCGGGACGTATCGAAACCAGCATGGAGAGATTTTCCTGCCCCTGGTGGTTTCGATGTGGCGGCACAGCGTCACCTACTCAGCCCTCAACCACTGACGTTAGACATCAGAGGTCAGAGACCGATGCAGATCCGTCTCTGACATCCGGTGTCTAATCGGAAAATTGTTAAAAAGGAGATGTAAGCCATGCCCGTAGATGTTTCAATGATCGCATTAGGAATGGTGGAGACCAAAGGTCTGATCGGCGCGATCGAGGCTGCCGACGCCATGGTCAAAGCTGCGAACGTCACCCTCATCGGCAGTGAATATGTCGGTGGCGGGTACGTGACGGTGATGGTACGTGGCGATGTCGGCGCGGTGAAGGCGGCGACCGATGCAGGCGCTGCAGCCGCGAAGCGTGTCGGCGAGCTGGCATCGGTGCATGTCATCCCAAGGCCGCATACCGATGTCGAGATGATCCTTCCGCAGAATTCAAAGGGCGCATTCGGCGGGCGAGGCAGCAAGTAAACAGGTATGCCGGTATACACCTAAACACGCGAATGTGTTTACCTGTTTAGGTTTTTACCTGTCTACTCAATCGTCATGCCGCGTCAACTCTTCACTGCTGAAGATATCCGCCGGCTCGCGCGCGAGAGGACGGAAACACTCGTGCTGGGCCGTGACGATATCCTCACGCATGAAGCCGCCGACGTTGCCTACGCCCTCGGCGTAAAAGTAATCAGGGAAACGGGATCGAACAGTGGCTTCAGAATTAATTCGTCGCCCGCCGGTTCCAATCTGCCTGCGCTGAAAGTAGTAAAGATGGCAGACGTCCGGGTCGAGCCGTTCCTGGAAGGCAAAGTCACACCGGGCACGAACGTCTGGCTGAAGGACGTGGTCGTCACGCAGGATCGCTCGCCCATGGGTGCCGGCTATATGTCGCTCGACAAAGGCGAGATGGAGTGGACGCTAACATATGATGAGATCGATATCGTACTTGAGGGAGAGTTGGTAATCACACGTGGCAGCGAGCAGGTGCGCGGCAAAACCGGTGATGTCATCTTTATCCCCAAGGGATCCAGCATCACCTTTGGGACGCCAAGCTGGGCACGCTTTGTGTATGTGGTGTTCCCGGTGAATTGGAACGAGAAGTGAATCCACATCTTTCTGATCTTCTCGATCGCACCGACCGTGTGATGGCTGGCCAGAACAGCCAGCACGCAGACGCTGAGTCGGCGCGCTTCGCTGCCAACCCGGTCCATGTCGGTGTAGACCTGGGCACAGCTTACACGGTGCTTGTGGTCCTGGATCAGAACTATCAACCGATCGCGGGCACATACCAGTTTGCTCAAATCGTAAGGGATGGGTTGGTCGTAGACTTCATTGGAGCCGTAGATCTGCTGCGCAAGATGAAGTCTCAGGTCGAGGAACGGCTGGG
>DATHTH010000325.1:0-3143 GCA_035463495.1 Anaerolineales bacterium
GAATCAGAAATCCGTGGAGAGGAGAAGAATGAACGATATGAACAAGTCGCTTTAACATGTAACGCATCATCTGACCGGCTTTATTTACTGGTCATCAATCAGCAAAAATCAAAATATTGTGACGGAAACAAAAAGGAAAAACAAAATGTCTGTATTAACGAATACTTTATCGGCTGACAGGGGCTTTTCAGGCTTTATCAGAAGACACCCCCTGGTTTCCTACTTTGTGCTGGCGTACGGCATTATGTGGCTGGCGATTTCCCCCATGGTGGCGGATGCGCTCGAAATAGCAAACATACCTGATGTACTCAGCCTGCTCTCCTATATCTTGAGCTCGCTGCTGGGACCCACTGTGGCTGCCTTCTGGGTTACGGGTGTTCTCGAAGGCAAGTCTGGCATGCGAACCCTACTCCGCCGCACCTTCCAGTTTCGTGCTGGCTGGCAGTGGTATACGGTAGTCCTGTTCGTGCCGCTCATGATCTGGTTTGGCGCATACAGTTTCCTCTACAATGGGGCGCCGCTGATGGGATTAGTCTCCAACCCGTCCCTGTTGGTTTCTATCTTCCTGCCCAATGTCTTGATCGGTTTGCTGATCCCCTCCATTGGCGAGGAGCCGGGCTGGCGTGGATTTGCACTTCCTCGTTTGCAGAAACTGTATGGACCCATCCTGGGCACATTGATCCTTGGCACACTGCATGGGGTCTGGCATCTGCCTGCCTTGCTCACACCGATGTTCGATCCGTTTACCATTACCGGGTTCATTGAATTTGTCCTGACAGCCATCGCAGCGAGCTTCCTGTACACCTGGGTGTTCAACAACACGGGCGGTAATGTATGGATCGCGATTGTGCTGCACTCTTCCGGAAATGCCGCTGTAAAGTTGCTCAGCGAACTCATCCCGCAGGATGTCGTGCTCTCCGGCTGGCTGAAAGTACTCGACTCAGGCTGGATCAACCTTATCGCCTTTGGGATGGTCGCCGCGCTCCTCCTGATCATGACCCGCGGCAGGCTAGGGTACCAGCCTGATCAGACGAAGTAGATATAGACGCCTGCATGGTGATACCTTCAGTGATGTATTCGAAGGTATCACCATGCAGGCAAAGGATCATCACTTAATGGAGAAAATCTTGAACCCAAAGAATGAAACCCTTACTTCTGTGCAGCCGTCCTCAGTAGAGACCGGCTGGACCTCCATCTGGGAGCGCTACAACTCTCCGATCGTCTGGCTGCTGCTCGTCGCCTATCTCGGTGTTGTTTCCTTCCTCGTGACGGTTGTCTTTCCGGTCCAGTTTGTGGATCGTTCCCAGGCAGGTTTCTTCGAGCCTCAAGGTGTGATCGCCATCGGGGTGATGGGTTTGATCGGAGTCTGGCTGTCGATGCGTACCGGCTTCCCCGATGCGTGGGATGCGACAGTGAGCAACAGGCAGCGCTTATTCATTCCGATCCTCGCCGGACTGGTGCTCGGAAGCCTCTTCCTGGCGACCGACCTGATCACGGGTCTCTCCCGCCTGCAGGAAGAGCAGGGAATCGTTCAATCAACGGATGTTGCCTTCCCTGCTTCGTTGATCTTTTATCCGGCGGCGTCCATCGTTGCCGAGGTGCCTTACCGTTTACTGACGATACCCCTGCTGCTCGGATTGGTCTCGATCTTCATTCGAGGTCAAAGTGCCCGCGAAAGAGTCTTCTGGGTGCTGGCGATACTCACGTCACTCATCGAGCCGCTGACCAATAATGCTACGTCACAGGTGCTGGCGCCCATCGCCCTGGCTTTTGTGCTTATCCAATCCTTTGGAACGAATCTGCTGCAGGCTGCTTTTTTTCGCAAATACGGTTTTGTGGCGGCGATCCTCGTGCGAGCTGCCTTCTACATCCCGTTCCATGTCATCGGCTTTTTTGTGAAATAGGTGCTCGAATTCAGGCTTTTCCCGCCAGGTACGGGTGAGCCAATGATCGGAAACGGGAGAGGAGAAAAATGAAACGAAATCTTTTTATCAATGTATTGCTGGCAGTCTTTTTGATGCTCGCGACCAGCGGCTGCGGGCAGCTCGTAGATGATTCGAATTTCACCCTTGAGGAGGGAGACACCGTCGCCGGAAGCCTGGTGGGGCTCTCCTCCAACGTCTGGATCGAGCAGGGCTCCACTGTCGAAGGCAGCATCCTGCTCCTGTGCTGCAACATCCTGGTAGAGGGAGAGGTGCAGGGCAATGTATATTTGCTGACCGGCAACATAGACATCAAGCCGAGCGGCGACGTGGAGGGTAAGGTGAACGTGCTGACAGGTAATATTTCACGCTAACCCGGCTCAAAAAGATGCAGCTGCCGCCGACCTCATACATGCTTCGTTAAATAGAACGGTCCTCGAGAGACGAAACTCTCGAGGACCGTGTCATCTGGCCCTTCGATAGCAGCAGCGCTCACTCAGTGCTGCTGTTTTTTCCCATGCTCACCACCTGGTCTTTCCAGCGGTGCCAGGGGCCATGGAAGCTCTCCAGGATCCTGCGGCCTTCGCCGGGCGATTCCAGCCCGAGTAGCTCCAAGTCGGCGTCCACCATGATGCGCACCAGGTCGCGGAAGCAGACCCGCGGCTCCCAGTGCAGGGTGCTGATGGCCTTGCGCGGGTCCGACTGCAGGAAGTCCACCTCGGTCGGGCGGAAGTAGCGCGCGTCGATCTGCACGTAGTCGTGCCAGTCCATATTGACGTAGCCAAAGGCTTCGTCGAGGAACTCGCGCACCGAGTGGGCTTCGCCGGTGCCGATGGCAAAGTCACCGGGCTCGTCGTGCTGGAGCAGCTTCCACATGGCAGCGATGTAGTCGGGGGCGTAGCCCCAGTCGCGGCGGGCGTCCAGATTGCCGAGGTAAAGGACTTTTTGCTTGCCGGAAATAATGGCAGCCAGGGCGCGCGTGATCTTGCGGGTTACGAAGGTCTCGCCCCGGCGTGGGGATTCGTGATTAAACAGGATGCCGTTGCTGGCAAACATTCCATATCCCTGGCGGTAGTTGCGCGCGAGCCAGTAAGCATAAACCTTGGCCGCGGCATCCGGGCTTTGCGGCTCGAATGGAGTTTGCTCGTTCTGTGGCGCTGAGGCGCAGCCGAACATCTCGCTCGAGGAGGCCTGGTAAAAGCGCGCTGGAATGCCGCTCTT
>DATHTH010000326.1:0-6354 GCA_035463495.1 Anaerolineales bacterium
CCGTCGTAGACCATAGCCGCCCAACCTTTGTCAAGCTGTGCCCAGGTATCTTTACCATCGGACCAGGTCGTCAGGATGGTGACTTCGTCGCCTTTCACCAGCCCGCCCACAACCTCGGAGTTGGTACTGTGGTCAGCGCGAATGCGTAGGCTCCTGACAGTGACAACCCCTCTCCCGGGGGCCGCTACACGCTGGGCAGCCGCTTTCTCGCTGGACTCTCTGATTGCTGCTACCCGTTCAGCAGCCGCCTTTGCGGAAGCTGCCTTTTCCGTGGCAGCTCTTTCAGCCTCTGCCTTTTCGGCCGCCATTTTTGCCCGGGCCTCGGCTTCTTTCCTGGCGGCATCCGCCAGCGCCTTTTGCTGAGCCGCCGCGGCTGCCTCTTTCTCGTCACGATCCGTCAGTGCATCAATGGCTTTGTCGAACAAACTCTTCTTCTTCTCTTCGCTCACGCTGACCTCCTGATGGGGTTTATTGGGGATGCTGCCTGCCGATTCTATCACTCCCCGCTGCAGCCCTGCTAGATTACCTTGCGATAGAGCCTGACGTATAAGGAGCCCTCCGCTGCTTGCTTTTCGAATAGCGCGATGTCACCGTCTGGCTACTGACAAAGGTCACTGGTTTGGGATAATGAATCGTATCGAGGTATAATTTTGGTATGACAGCCATGCCTGACAATTGGATTGTCAGCGCCGCTACGAGCGGTTAAACTGCTATATCTGGCCAGAGACATGCTCTGACCAGATTTTGTTTTTCACAGGGTTTGCAGAGTCCACGCGAACGGCGCAATGTCGAATTGCAGCCGAGGAGAATCAATGAAGCTAAGCAAAATAGCCAGCGAGATTGCCGAATCCCCTACGTTTGCTCTCAACGAGGAAGCGCGGCTTCTGCGCGAGCGCGGTGAAGCCGTAATCAATCTCGGGATCGGCGAGCCGAAGAACAAGACACCCATCTCCGCAGTCCTTGCCTCTGCTGCGCGTCTGACCAGCGGCGAAGTGAAGTACACCCCACCCGACGGCTTACCCTCGATGAAGAAGGCTGTGATCCGCTATACGGAGGAGAACTACGACCGGCTGGTAGCGCCTGAAAATGTGAGCATTACGAACGGGGCAAAGCAATCCCTGTTCAACATCCTGTACTCGATCCTGAACCCGCAGGATGAAGTGATCGTCCTGGCGCCCTATTGGGTATCTTACAATGAGATGATCCGGATGTGCATGGGAATCCCGGTGGTAGTCACACCGGAGGACGGCACATTCACTCCGCGCTTCGCGGACATCGAACGCGCGGTGACATCCTCGACGCGGGCTATCATCGTCAACAGTCCGAACAACCCTTCCGGTGTCATCTACCCTCCTGAGCTAATTGGGCAGATTGTAGAGCTATGCGAGAAAAAGGGCATCTACATGATCTGCGACGATATCTATCATAAGCTGACCTTTGACCGGAACGTCGCCGTGCCTGCCTATTGTTTCACGAAGAAGGAAGTGGATAACTCTTATGTGATCGCCGTCAACGGCGTCGCCAAACTATATGGGATGACCGGCTTCCGGATCGGCTGGGTCGTTGCCCCGCGTGACCTAGCACGCGTCATGAGCAATGTGCTCGCGCAGACCACTTCCTGTGTTTCCCCGATTGCGCAGGCTGCGGCGGAGGGCGCATTGAACGGTTTACAATCGATTGTGGAAGCACTGCGCCTGCAGATCCAGAACAACCGTGACGTCCTGTTGCAGGAGATGCGCACATTCAACGGGATCCGCTTAATCGAGCCAGCCGGAACGTTTTATGCTCTGCCCGATATCCGCGCCTACACCGGAAACTCTGTCGAAGCTGCGAGGTTTCTGCTCAAAAAGGCGATGGTGGTGACCGTACCCGGAAAAGAGTTTGGCATGGAGGGCCACATTCGGATCTCATTTGCCGGCTCGGTTCAGGACGTGACCGAGGGGATCGCGCGCATCAAGTGGGCGCTCGATCCAACCAGCCCAAACGAGATCTATATTGGCGACAAAAAGATGGTAAGAGATTGGATGTAACCGAACGCTCCTTGCGTTGAAGGAACAATCCCAACCTACTTTATTGAAGGAATGAACATGAACAATTTGCTTAGTGTTAAGACCCCGGCAGAATCTATAGCACAACAGCGCAAAGCGGACTACAACCTGTCCAATCATGGGATTGGCAATCTGCGCCTGGCGTACTGGAACCTGGCAACCGAAGCGCTGTATGAGGAAGCCGTCTTTCGCGGAGAGGGCGTCACATCCCTGGGCGGACCGTTTGTTGCTCACACGGGTAAGCATACCGCCCGTTCTGCCAACGATAAATTCGTGGTGCGCCACTCGGATTCGGAGAACAATATCTGGTGGGGTACGTACAACCGCCCCTTTGCTTCCGAAAAGTTCGATGGCTTGTATGAGCGCCTGCTCGGGTACTTACAGGGGCGGGACGTCTTCGTGCAGGATACGTATGCGGGCGCCGATGAGCACTACCGCCTGCCCGTCCGTTTCGTAACGGAGCATGCCTGGCACAGCATGTTCATTCGGAATATGTTCCTCCTGCCGAAGTCTCATGAGGAGTACAAGCGCTTCGCGCCGGAGTTTACGATCATCGCCGCGCCGGGTTTTCAAGCTATTCCTTCGATCGACAACACCAATAGCGAAACGTTCATTGTGCTTAACCTGGAGCGAAAGCTCGCGATCATTGGCAATACAGCCTATGCCGGTGAGATGAAGAAATCGGTCTTCACGCTTCTGAATTATCTTCTGCCGCTGCAGGGGGTGCTGTCTATGCACTGCTCGGCCAACGTGAGTCCGGATGACCCAAACGATGTGGCATTATTTTTCGGCTTGAGCGGGACGGGCAAAACAACCCTTTCTGCGGACCCGACGCGCCGCCTGATCGGCGATGACGAGCACGGCTGGAGTGACGATGGCGTGTTCAACTTCGAGGGTGGGTGTTACGCCAAAGTGATCGGCCTGTCGGAAACGGCGGAGCCCCAGATCTATGCCACGACCCGGATGTTTGGAACGATCCTTGAGAATGTGCCTTTCGACCCGATCACCCGGCAGATCGACCTCGACGACCCGTCCATCACCGAGAACACGCGCGCCTCTTATCCGCTGGAATTCATAGCAAACGCCGTCCCGGAAAAACGAGCCGGACACCCAAAAAATATCATCCTCTTGACCTGTGACGCAAACGGCGTCATGCCGCCGATTGCGCGGCTGAATCCAAACCAGGCGCTGTACCAGTTCATTTCCGGCTACACGGCCAAGGTGGGGGGAACGGAAATCGGACTCGGAAAAGAGCCTGCCATTACGTTCTCGGCTTGCTTTGGCGGTCCATTCATGGTGCACCATCCCTATAAATATGCGGAGCTGCTCAAACGGAAGATCGAGCGTTATGGCGTGCAATGCTGGCTGGTCAATACGGGCTGGGTGGGAGGACCGTATGGTGTCGGCAAGCGTATCTCCATCCGGCACACGCGTGCACTGCTGAACGCTGCGCTCACCGGACAATTGACAGATGTAAACTACACCATCGACCCGGTCTTCGGTTTTGAAGTGCCCACCGAATGTCCAGGGGTGCCATCCGAAGTGCTCTCGCCGTCTTCTTCCTGGTCGGATAAAAACGAATACGACCGGCGCTATAGAGATCTGGCGATGCGCTTCAAGGAGAATTTTGCGAAGTTTGCGGACAGCACGCCGCAGGAGGTCGTGGAGGCCGGGCCCAGGGTCTGATCTTACGGAGGCAGCGCCTCCGGACGTTGACTCCAACTGCGGGAACTTTTCATAATTCCAGTTCGTCATTTGACCAATGACACACTGGAGTAAAACCATGAAAAAGTATCTGCTCACTTTATTTGTATTCGTCCTGGCACTCACTGCCTGTTCTGCAGAAGGGTCTTCTGCGTCGCTTGTCGGTTCCTGGCGGCTGACCTCTTATGGTCCCCCCGATGCACTCTCCCCGGCCGTGGAAGGTTCGGAAGCGAATATCACCTTCAACGAAGACGGCACGCTCGGCGGAAACTCCGGCTGTAACGGCTACGGCGGCAATTACACCGTCGAAGGAAGCCAGATCACGTTCAACGAAATCATCTCGACCCTCATCTTCTGCGAAGAGCCCCTGGGCGGACAGGAAGCGGCTGTCTATCAGGTATTGACCGAGACCGCCACGTACGAGATCGATGGCAACACGCTGACTCTCACGAACAACGACCGGGTGCTGGTGTTCGAGCGCTGAAACACCCCAGGCCCGGAAAACAAAAATGCGACTGCCAAAGTGCGGTCGCATTTTCTGTTAAGAATAAAGCTGGTGATGTAGGCTAATTTTGTTCTATACAGTCGGGATACAATGGAGTAGCGAGCACCTTTCGTTCATCTTGCTCCACAGGTTTTCTCTAATCGGCAAAAGGAAATTGCATGACAGTCCTGATCGCAATCTTGCTGTTAATAATTGGGCTGCTGGTCTATCTCTTTGCGTTTGGCCCTAAGCTGACTCAGGAAGCCGATGAGATCATTGAGAGGGCTTTAACCGGACCGTTGCCGAACATTGTTTCGGGTCAAACAGGCTTCGCCTATTCGGACGGATTGAAGGTGTGGTATGAGAGGATTTTCCCGCCAGGGCCTTCGAAAGGCACGGTCCTACTGATTTCAGCGGTTGGAGGAAACGCCCTGGAATGGTTTCCCAGTGTGGTCCGCCAATTTATCGACGCGGGTTATCAGGTGGTTCGTTACGATCATCGAGGAACAGGTCTGTCCGATTGGATGCCAAATTGGAGCCTCAGACGACCTTATTCCATCGCCGATATGGCTCGTGATGCCCTGGCGATACTGGATGCGCTCAAGGTCGAGAAGGTGCATATCGTTGGCTTATCCATGGGCGGCATGATCGCGCAGGAGGTTGCGATCCAGCAGCCGGCGCGCGTCCAATCGCTCACGCTGATGATGACCTCCGGTTTTATTGGAGATCCGGAGCTTCCCGGACTCACCTCGCGGTACTTCGTTAACTCAATCCTTAAAGGAATCCCATTGCTAAAATATCGTCTTCTGTCGGGAGAGAAGAACCTTGTGAAGGAGCGAATCGCCAAACAGCTGTCATTCCCAGGGTATGAGGGGTTGGATATCAAAGAGACGGCGGAGGTAGTGCTGTACGATCTGCGCAAGCGCAAAGGCCTGAACCTCCGGGCGGTCTTGCAGCATCAAACCGCAGTTCAGGTCGCTGGATCGCGCTATGACAAATTGAAGACGCTTGCCATCCCCACGCTGGTCATTCATGGAACCGCGGATGCGCTGATACCCTTCGAGCACGGAAGGAAGCTCGCAGAGATAATCCCAAATGCGGAAAGTCTGTGGCTGGCGGGAGTAGGACATATGTTCCCGGTCCCGGATATGGATGCCCTGATGAAAGCGATCTTATCCCACCTCGATCAGCATCCAAGCGCCGATTCCGTTCCGGCAGGGCACCAAGGCACTCTTCTGCCATAACGTGAAGCTACACCCGGAAAAAAAGCGACCGCACTCTCAGCGGTCGCTTATGGTTCTACTCAGCAGCCAGCACATGACGGGCAATGACCAGCCTCTGGATCTCGCTGGTCCCCTCTCCGATAGTCATCAGGCGGGCGTCGCGATACATTCGCTCTACGGGGTATTCGCTTGAATATCCGTACCCGCCATGGATCTGTATCGCGTTACGTGTGACGCGCTCTGCCATCTCGGTCGCGAACAGCTTAGCCATCGCGGCTTCCTTGTTGTAGGGGCGACCTTCTTCCCTGAGCCAGGCGGCTTTATACAACATGCTCCTGGCGGCTTCGAGCTCAGTCGCTGCATCTGCCAACATCCATTGAATCGCTTGCTGCTCGGCAATCGGCTTTCCGAAAGCCTTGCGCTCACGTGCATAATTCACCGCGTGTTCATATGCTGCCTGCGCCAGCCCGATAGAGATCGCGCCGATGCCAATCCGCCCGCCGTCGAGCGTGGAGAGCGTTTGTTGCAAGCCTCTGCCTTCCTCGCCGATCAGGTTCCCGAGAGGGACACGCACATTCTCATAGGTCACGGCATGAGTCGGGGAGCCGTGCAGCCCCATCTTCTTTTCGGCAGGACCGATATGTAGTCCGGGCGTGTCCGTGGGGACCAGGATCTGGCTCAGGGATCGGGAACCTCCTGTGGGGTCGGTGCGCACAAGCGTAATGATGTACTCTGCGATCGAGGCGTTCGTACACCACATTTTCGCGCCGTTGATGACCCACTCGTGGCCATCTCGGGCAGCCCTCGTCGTGACACCGCCCTGCAGGTCAGACCCGGCTCCGGGCTCGGTGAGAGCGAGGGCGGCAAGCTTATGTTCTCCACTGGCGACGATGGG
>DATHTH010000327.1:0-17439 GCA_035463495.1 Anaerolineales bacterium
CAGGGTGCCGGGCCCGGCGTAATCTTCTTCTGCGTATTGCTCTTCGGCGAGAGCCTCCAGGTATACCCAGTTACCTGACTTGATCGTCTCGAGCAGAGCCTGTGAATCCGTCTCCATCACCGGCATGGGAGCATCCGGCGTCGGATTCAGGGGAATCATTCCGGGCAGCAGGCAGCTCGTGAGGAGCAGCCCGCTCGTAAGCATCACAACGATTCGCACAGACCTTGTTATTCTCATACTCCGTCTCCTTGCCTCGCTTCCATTAAATGACAAACCCACCCTGAAACGAATGATTCACGGTGGGCGTCATTTCGTTTGCCTGTACTACTGGCTCAGCGCTTCCTCCGCCGCTTCCAGGATGACATCTTCCCCGTTTGTTTCTCTCTGGAGCGTTTCCACGGTGACAGGCACTCTGATCGTCGGGACGACACCAGTGCCTTCAATATGGATTTCACCCTCCACACCGACTGCACGCCCGATCGTGATCTGTGTATAGATATTCTCGGGCATCAGGAATTGCTCGACGGATCCCCCTGCACCATTCGTCGCGTATTGCCCTACAATCTCGGCGCGGTCGTTAATCGTCATCGCATACGAAAAGAACTCACAGGCACTGATGCAGCCGGGCCCCACCAGGACGGCAACAGGCCCGTCATATTGCAGCTCAGAGCGGGGCGGAATCATGATCGCTTCATTATCGGGGTCCATATAAAACTCGCCGGTGTCTTTGCTGTACGTAGCGGTATTTCCCACGACCATTTCCTGGTCGAAGAAGTAAGCTGCCATCTGATTTGCCAGCCAGCCACTCCCGCCGCCGTTGACCCGCATATCAATGATCACACCGGGGATCTGGTTCTCATTGAAGAACTGCAGCGCCCTCTCCCAGACCTGGATGGAGAGCACATCGTTGTCTGAAAAACTGTTTATTTTAAGATAGCCAAATCCGCTTGGCAGGAGATCATACTCAACCGGAAGAGCAGCTGCCGATCCGCCGGCGTATAGCGAGGAGAAGTCAAGACTCTCTCGCTCATTTACCACCTCAAGCGCAGCGGTCTGCTCACTGCCGCCAGGATTTCTAAAAGTAACCTGGACCTGTTCTTTGTCGATAGGGAAGCGGAGCGCATAGCGCAATTGTTGTAATCGTTCCACCTCAGGGTTGCTGAATGGCGACTCCCAGGGGATATTCTCAGCCACTACTTCGGCGGTCGGGCGTCCATCCAGGGCGAGGATCTCCGCGCCCCATTCCATGCCAGTCTGGTCCGCGGGCCCACCGGGCAGAATGTAATTGGCAATGATGGTGCCGTCGTCGGTCTCGCGCATGGCAAAACCCAGCCCGCCATCGGTCTCGTTGAAATAATCGCCAGCAAGCAGGCTGGGATCGAAACCCACGTGTGTATCTGGGATGGACCAGATGAAATCTCGCAGCGCCAGGGCATATGCGTGGGCATCGTTGCTGCGGTCTGCTTCCTCGAATCTCGGCCGGAACTCTGCCGCCCTGGCTTCCCAATCGATCTGTTTTAGCTCGGTAAAAGCGTATTCGGTCCGAAACTTCTCGAGCATCGCGTCGAATGCCTCGGTGTAAGAGAGCCGGGAGAAATCGTCCAGCGCGGCGGTCTCAGGCTCGATCAGGTCAATGGTCGGTTCCCCGGAGCGGTCGATGCGGAATGGGGAGCGATCCATGTCGATCACGGACCAGCCGGGAGGCAGGTCCATGATCGGGTCGTCGTCGGTGAACAGCTTTTCATCGGCGCCAAAATCAGACGGGAACTGCTGTGCATCGTCCGGGGCATAGACAAGGAACTTTCCGCCCACGACTTCGAGGTACATAGCCGGATCGTCTGTCACCCGCGTCGATGCATAGGCGGAGGACCACCCGCCTCCGAACAGGTCGCGGCGCTCCAGGTATGGGTCCCCCCAGGTGTTCGACCAGTAGGCGACCGCAAAGACCATCACACCGGTTTCCCGAACTCCATCGTGATCCACATCGTGTAGTGTAGCGTTGGGCTCCTCTGGCAGCGCCAGGCTGTAAGTGAACGGCGAGCTGAAAAAGTCAGAGGTGATCTGCCCGAGAACCTGGGACTCAACGGGAAATACATAGTTACGATCGCGGTTAATAAAACCGCTCTGGTCTTCGAGGATGACCAACGGTTGGGCTACCCCCATGGTGAAGAAGGCGTTAGTGTAGGTCACCTCGCCGGTGACAATTTTAGTCCCCTCATTAGATGATAGTGAAGGCACTCCCCCAATGGGAAAGGCTGAACAGGCGAGGATCGCCAGGCTCAATGCAATACTTGCTGCGCCGAAGCGCAAGCTAGAACGATTCATGTTTTACTCCTGATTTCCCATTCGCAGGCATGCTCAAGCGCTGGAAATATCCTGCCGATTATAACCGGAAGGTATAATCTTGCTTTATGGACTCGCAGCAAGAGATCCAGGCTGAATTTGAGAAGGCTGAGGCAGCCCGGGCAGGTGGAAACGAGGGCCGGGCGCGGGTCTGCGCCCGGCGCGCGGCAGGCATCGCCGTCCGGGAATATATGTTGCGCCAGGGACTCCGCCCGCAGAGCGCCAGCGCCTATGACTTGCTCAACACGGTGAAAATCGATCCGCAGTTTTCGCCGCAGCTGAGGGACATCGCCGATCACCTGACCCTGCGCGTGGACGAAGAATTCAAGCTGCCCGTGAATGCAGACCTGATCGCAGAAGCGAAGATCTTTTGTAAACAATTGCTAAAACCGGAAAATCCCTAAAACCACCCCTGGAACGTTATCCAATATCGAGGGAGCTGACCTACCTTCTGCCCACGAAATAGTAGAGGGCGCGAGCGACCGTGATCAGCACCAGAAAACCCGACATAACGCTGCCAAATACCACGAAGAGCCTCTGCCAGTCTCCACGCAAGCGTGAAACGATTTCCTGGGAGGGAAACGCGCTGATCCGCTCGCGCAGGCGCTGCAGGACATCCATAGGGGGAACGACAGGCTTGAGCGTCCCGGCGAGATGCGCTTCGAGCGCATCGATTTGAGCAGCAGAAAGTGTTCTTTGTCTGGTCATAATCTTGATTCAGTTTCTACTGAAACCGGTAAGAGCCGTATGGTTTACTCACTGTCCAAATTAATACTCTGGTCACCCAGTTGATCGCGAAGAGCCAGCAGCGTCCTGTGATACAGGCTCTTCACCGCACCTTCACTGCGTCCCATCACAGAACCGATCTCCGCATTCGACATGTTCTCGACGAACTTGAGGATCAGGAGATTCTGCCGTTCCGCAGGCAGCCGCCGGATGAGTCGGAGGAGCGAATCCTGTTCCTGTGAGCGAACCAGGTTCCTCTCGGGATGATCGCCTCGCGACGGCAGCACAGGCACGTCATTGATGGGGATTTCCTGCCGCCGGCTGCGGTCTCGGTGCCAGTTGGCGACCAAGTTGTGCGCGATCCGGTATAGCCAGGCGGAAAATGGAACGCCGCGATCCGTATAGTTTTGAATATGGTTCATTGCCCGTTGAAAGACACGGGCAGTGAGATCCTCCGCGTCATGAAGGTTCCCCGTTCGGTAGTAAACGTAGTTAAAAATGCGGTCGATATAGCGCTCGTAGAGCAGACCAAAAGCATCTCGATCACCCTGCGAGGCGCGGGTCAACACATCTTCTTCGTTGAATTCGATATCCAGCACGTTTGGTCCCTACCGGCGGGATCTATTAAGCATAACCCCGGCGGGTTTTGGAAGTTGCTGAGGAGTATAACATGGGACGTTTTACTTTCATGATTGTAAAGTCGTGGTGCACCTGTGGGGAAGCCAATACAGCGGTAGCACGGCTTTTGTATGAATTGAGTCAGAGATCCGGGTATCCGCAACCGGATTGGTATAATAAAAGTTTGCGGTTTTCAAGATTTGTACCGCCTATATTGACGATAAATGAAACATATGTGCTATAATCGATTCGCTTTTTCCACCATTCAAAAAGGTTAATGTATGACATCTAATTCGATTCGTGTGGTTGGCGCACGCGTGCACAACCTCAAGAACATCACCGTCGAGATTCCCCGCGACCAGCTCGTCGTCATCACGGGACTCTCCGGCTCAGGGAAATCCTCCCTCGCGTTTGACACCATTTTCGCCGAAGGTCAACGGCGCTACGTCGAGTCGCTCTCGGCATACGCCCGCCAGTTCATCGGGCAGATGGACAAGCCGGACGTGGACCACATCGAGGGCCTCTCGCCGGCGGTCTCCATCGACCAGAAGTCCACGTCGCACAACCCGCGCTCGACGGTCGGCACGGTAACCGAGATCTATGACTATCTCCGGTTGTTGTTCGCGCGCGCCGGCATCCCCCACTGCCCCATCTGCGGACGTGAAGTGGTTAAGCAGTCTGCCCAGGAGATCGTGGACCAGATCGAGAAGCTGCCGGAGGGGACGCGCATCCTCATCCTATCCCCTCTCGTGCGTGCCCGTAAAGGGACATACCAGGCTGTCTTCGAAGAGATCCGCAAGGCGGGGTTTGCCCGCGCTCGCGTGGATGGACAGGTCTACAGCCTGGATGACGATATCAGCCTGGACCGTTACAAGCAGCATACCATTGAGGCGGTGGTGGATCGTCTGGTGATTGCGAACGGTCAGGATAAGGACGAACAAAAGTCTGCCCGTACGCGCATCACAGACTCGGTGGAAACGGCTCTAAAGTTCGGCGAGGGGTACGTGTCCATCAACCTGGTGGATAAGGCAGAAGACGTCCATTTTTCGGAGCATCTGGCATGCCCGGAACACGGTACCACCATCTCCGAAGTTGAGCCTCGCACGTTCTCGTTCAACACTCCCCAGGGCGCATGCCCGGACTGTCAGGGACTCGGCTCGAAGCTGGAGATCGACCCGGACCGCATCATCCCGGACCCTGACCGGACCCTGAACGAGGGCGCCATCGCCAGCATGGAGTGGAGCGGACCCAAGGAAGAGGGGGGTTACTACTGGCAGGGGCTGCAAGCCGCAGCGAAAGCCTATAAGATCGATCTCGACAAGCCCGTCCGCGAGCTGACGTCGGAACAGATGAACATCATCTTATACGGCACCGGCGACCGGCAGCTGCAGATGACGTACCGCAATTCCAACGGGCAGGAGTTCCGCTTCTGGCGCGCCTTTGAGGGCGTGATTACCAACCTGGAACGGCGCTACAAGGAGACGAACTCCGAGTATATTCGCGAGAAGATCAGCGAGTTCATGTCCGATCGTCCCTGCCCCACCTGCCAGGGAAAGAGACTTAACCCCGCCGCCCTCGCGGTAACGGTGGACGATGTCAATATCATCACCGCGACCTCCTGGCCCGTGCTCACCACGCTCGAGTGGGTCAAGAAAATCTCGGGGAAAAACTCACCGCTCACAACAAAACAGAAGACTATTGCGGAGCGAGTGTTGAAGGAGATCAGCGAGCGGTTGAGCTTCCTTGTGAATGTAGGGCTGGATTATCTGACCCTCAACCGCTCTGCCGTCACGCTGTCAGGGGGCGAAGCGCAGCGCATCCGCCTGGCAACGCAGGTGGGCTCCCGCCTGGTCGGGGTGCTGTATGTGCTGGACGAGCCGTCCATCGGATTGCACCCGCGCGATAACGCAAGACTGTTGGATACGCTTAAGGGTCTGCGAGATCTGGGGAATACGGTCCTGGTCGTGGAGCACGACGACGAGACCATCCGCGAAGCAGACTGGGTCGTGGACCTGGGTCCCGCGGCGGGTGAGCATGGCGGTCGCGTCGTGGCGGAGGGGACGCCGAAGCAAATCCTGGCGCACCCGAAGTCCCTCACAGGACAATATCTCTCCGGGCGCAAGCAGGTCGAAGTCCCGAAGCAGAGACGCGAAGGGAACGGCAAGTCTCTGAAGATCGCCGGCGCTTCGGCAAACAATCTGAAGAACATCGACGTCACCATCCCGCTGGGCAAGCTGGTCTGCATCACAGGTGTTTCCGGGTCGGGCAAGTCCACGCTGATGAGCGACATCCTGTATAACGCGCTGGCTGCCAAGCTGATGGGCGCCCGCACCACGGCCGGCGAGTACGATCGCCTTGAAGGCATCGAGCATCTTGACAAGATCATCAATATCGACCAGTCCCCCATCGGGCGCACACCGCGCTCGAACCCGGGCACGTACACGAGTCTATTCGACGAGATCCGGAAGCTTTATGCCGAGCTGCCCGAGAGCAAGATCCGGGGGTATAAGCCGGGACGCTTCTCGTTCAACGTGCACGGCGGTCGCTGTGAAGCCTGCCAGGGACAGGGCGAGCTGCGCATCGAAATGCAATTCCTGCCAGACGTCTACGTGCCCTGCGATGTCTGTCATGGCAAGCGCTTCAACCGCGAGACCCTGCAGGTGCTGTTTCGCGACAAGCACTCCATCGCCGATGTTCTGGATATGACCGTCGACCATGCGCTCGAAGAGTTTCGCAATTATCCGCCGATGCTCAATAAGCTCAAGCTGTTGCAGGAAGTCGGTCTCGGTTATGTGCGCATCGGGCAGCCCGCGACCACGCTCTCCGGCGGCGAGGCTCAGCGCGTCAAGCTCTCGAAGGAGCTCTCCCGCCGCGCCACCGGGCGCACTCTGTATGTTTTGGATGAACCCTCGGTCGGCCTGCATGCCGCGGACGTTCACAAGCTGATCGAAGTGCTGCAGCGACTGGTAGAAGCGGGTAACTCGGTGCTGATTATCGAGCACAATCTGGACATTATCAAAGTGGCAGACTGGCTGATCGATCTGGGACCGGAGGGAGGCGACCGGGGCGGCCAGCTGATCGCCGCCGGGACCCCTGAGCAGGTCATGAAGGTCAAGGAGTCCTATACGGGGAAATATCTGAAAGACCATATGAAGAAGTAAGGTCAGGTACCCAGGTAGGCAGGTCAAAACGGATCAGGCTCCAAAATCCAGAGCACCTGTCTACTTGTTTACCTTTTTCCCCTTTTTCAGGTAGAATTGTGTCCCGTGCGGGAGGGAGACTGTCACTCATCTTTCTCCTGCATCAAAGGACAGCCTCATGTTGAATCGAACACCCCAAAATACCAACAATACGATCAATTCCTTTCGGAAAAAACGCCAGTTTCAAGGCCGAGCCCTCATGTACGGATCTATTGCGTTAGTCGCGCTGGGGTTAATCCTGTTGATCTACTGGCTGACGCGGCCCACCCAGCCCCTCGGCCAATTTTTTGCAACGGACACTCCGACCGTTACGGTCACAGCAACCACAACCAATACCGCCACGGCCACAGCCACGGCTACAATTACTGAAACACCTACCATCACGATGACCGCTACGCCTTCTGAGCCCTTTCCCTATATCATTCAAGAGGGCGACACGCTGGATGCGATCGCGCAGCGATTTAACCTGGGCGGTGATGGAGTATTGCTCATTCTGGACCAGAACCCTCAGATCATGACCGACTTCGGAGGCATCATTCAGGTCGGGCAAGAGATCACGATTCCTCTGCCCGGAACGACCCGAGCCACAACGACCCCTATCCCCGCCGATTTGAGAAGCGGCACACTGGTCGAGTACCAGGTGCTGCCAGGCGATACCCTGGCCGGCATCGCCGTCCGGTTCAACAGCCTCGCAGATGAGATCATCGCGGAAAATGAGATCGAGAACGCAAATGCACTCCAGGTAGGAGACGTTCTGCAGATCCCGGTCAACCTCGTGACCCCCACCGCGACTCTGCCGCCGACATCCACGCCGGTCACCCCGACGGTGGCAGGAGGCACGGCAACCTCGGCCGCCACAACGGCAGCGTCCACCCGTGCACCGGGAGGGGCTGCCACCTGCTCTTTCAATGAAAACCCGCAGTTCGTCACGCAGTTGCAAACCTTGATCAACGAAGAACGCACGAGTGCAGGGCTGCCCGCCCTGGATCTGAATGCGCAATTGACTGCCGCGGCAGAAGCCCATGCCGAAGATATGCTTTGCAACAACTATTTCAGCCCGCTCGCGCTCAATGGATCTACGCCGGAGGAACGGGTGGAGGCAGCTGGTTACGATGCTTCCCTGGTGGTCGAACTGCTTTACGCCCTGCATCCTTCTCTCGGCGGGAATCCACCCTCCGCGCTGGAATGGTGGCTCAACAATCCCGACTCCCGAGCCGATCTACTCAACCCAAACACGAGCGACTTCGGCGTTGCCTACGTCTCATCAGATGACAGTCTGTTCGGCGGCTACTTCGTCGTCGTCGCAGCCAGCCCGTAAATTGCCACGGCCCAGGTCTGGAGACTTTGACTCCGTTGCTAAATTTGCTGGACAAAAGCTACCGCCTCATGTAAAATACATCGCCGCCTATCCTGAAAAGGGATCGGGACAATCGTAAAGAACGGCAAGAAATCTCTGGAGGAAGACCTTGGCTAACATTAAGTCGCAAATCAAACGAAACCGTCAGAACGAGGACCGTCGCCTGCGTAACCGCAACATCCGCGGCGCCGCTCGTACTGCCGTCAACCAGGCTCGCGCAGCGTACAACGCGAATGAACCCGAGACCAAAGAGGCAATCCTGAAGGCGATCAGCGCCCTCGACAAGGCTGCCGAGAAGGGTGTCATTCACAAGAACAACGCTGCCCGCCGCAAGGGCCGTTTAATGAAGAAACTGGCTTCATTTGAAAACGGAACTTCGCCGGCGGCAACAAAGCCTGCAAAGAAATCCTCCAGATAAATTCTCAATTCATCTGTAAAGGGAAGACGGGAGTCGCAAGGCTCCCGCTTTTGTTATCTGTTGACATCAACGATCATATTCCTCAACGGGACCTCCAGCTCGGGCCAACCAACCCTGCTGATATAATTTCAAGACTCCTATTCACAGGATCGCTTCCCGTATGTTTCAAAACGAACAACAGCTCATTGAAGAAAAAATCAAAACGTTTGCCGCAGCCAATGACATTCCGCTCGCGGAATTGAAATGGCAGCCCATCCCCTTTTCGGGCGAATGGGGTGTCTCGACCTCCTTCTTTCAGACTGCGGCGAACGAAGCCCGCGCCGGTAAAGGGCAAAAACTGCCAGTGCCGCAGCGCGCCCAGGAGATGGCGGCGCAGGTTCGGTCAGAGATCGGCAGCATGCCGGGCATCAGCCGCATCGAAGCAGTCAAGGGCTATCTCAACCTCTACTTCACCACATCTGAATATGCGCGCCGTGTCGTGGACGAGGTCCTCAGCGCCGGCGTGGAATTTGGACGCGGAGCCTCGAAAACCGACCGGGTCATGGTCGAATATTCCCAGCCCAATATGCTGCACTCGTTTCACATCGGGCACGCACGCAACACAATTCTCGGCGAAGCGCTGGCGCGGATCGTCGAGTTTGCGGGTTTCGATACCGTGCGCGCTACCTATCCGGGCGATATGGGTCTGGGCGTGATCACCGTGATGTGGGCATACGATAGATTCCATAAGGGTCAGGAGCCGAGCGGCATCCACGAGCGCGGACAATGGCTGCTGAAGATTTACATTGAAGCGACCGCCCTCCTGGAAAAGAAAGAGAACGAGACGCCGGAAGAGACCGCCCGGCGCGAAGCCTATGACTCAGAGCGACGCGAGATGCTGCGCAAATGGGAGGCGGGTGATCCGCACGTGCGCGAGCTATGGCGGGTCACGAGGGAATGGGCTCTTGAGGAATTTCGGGATATCCTGCGCATCCTGGATGTCAATATGGATGTCTGGTTCTTCGAAAGTGAAGCCAATGAGCTGGGCAAGGAAATCGTCGAGGAACTGGTTGCCAAAGGCATTGCCGAGGACGAGCGGCCGACGGGACCCGTGATCGTCAAGATCGACGAGAAGCTGGGGTTGACCAAGGAAAAGTACCGGACGATGGTGATTTTGCGCAGCGATGGCACAGCGCTCTACAGCACCAACGACCTCGCCCTCGCCAAACAGAAATTCGAGAAGTATCATGTAGACCGTTCAATCTACGTGGTGGACTTCCGCCAGAGCCTGCATTTTCAACAGGTGTTCAAGATTCTCGAATTGTGGGGCTTCCCGCAGGCTGCCAAGTGCTACCACCTTTCTTATGGCTATGTCAGCCTCCCGGAGGGAGCCATGTCTGCACGGCGGGGGCGCGTGGCGCTTTTCAAAGAGGTCTATGATGAGGCGATCAAGCGAGTCCTGGCGGTAGAGTCCGAGCGGAGCGGAAATGTCCCGGAAACCGAGCGCGTGAAGATTGCTGAGCAGATCGGCCTGGGGGCGCTGGTGTACTCGATGCTGTCGGTGGATAACAATAAAGATATCGTCTTCGACGTCAATGAAGCCCTGTCATTCGATGGGCGGACCGGCCCTTACATTCAAAATGCCCATGTACGCGCAAATTCGATTTTGAAAAAGGTGAACGCTCGGGCCGCTCACCTTGGACCTGCTACCTTCAATTTTGAACTCAACCGACATGAGATCGAGCTCATCGAGCAGATTTCGCGCTTCCCGAACACGGTGCAACAGTCTGCGAGTGAATATCGTCCCCTGGTCATGGCAGCCTACGCCTACGAGCTGGCAAATGCCTTCCACTCGTTCTACCATGCGGTGCCGGTGCTGCAAAACGAGGATGAAAACGTAAAAAATGCGCGGCTCCGTCTGGTAGCCGCTGCAAAGCAGACACTCGCCAATGCTTTGCGGTTGCTCGATATCAAGGCGCCTGAGGTCATGTAAGAAACAGGCTAAACGTTATCTTTACGTGTAGCCTGTTTTATTTTACAGTTCTCTCAACGACAAAAACCGAAGGAGAATTTATGCCAGTCAAGACTCTCATCATGGGCGCGGCGGGACGTGATTTCCATAACTTCAACACGTTCTTCCGCGGCAATCAGGATTACGAAGTCGTCGCGTTTACCGCGACCCAGATTCCCGACATTGAAGGACGGCTCTATCCTGCCGAGCTGGCAGGGGATCTGTACCCGAGTGGAATCCCCATCCGCGCTGAGGAAGAGCTCGTGGATCTGATCAAGCAGCATGGCGTGGAACAGGTCGTTTTCGCCTATAGCGACGTGCCCCACCAATATGTGATGCATCAGGCATCTCTCGTCAACGCCGCGGGCGCCGATTTCCGTCTCATGGGCACCCATTACACTCAGATCAAATCGACCAAGCCGGTGGTCTCGGTCTGCGCGGTTCGTACCGGTTCGGGAAAAAGCCAGACTACGCGGCGTGTTTCTCTGATTCTGAGAGACATGGGCTATAAGGTCGCGGCGATCCGGCATCCTATGCCATATGGAAATCTTGTCCGCCAGGAAGTGCAGCGCTTCGCCGATTATGACGATCTCGACGAGCATGAGACGACCATCGAAGAGCGCGAGGAGTTCGAGCCGCATCTCGACAACGGGGTGATCGTCTACGCGGGCGTTGACTATGAAAAGATCCTGCGCCAGGCAGAGCAGGAAGTAGATATTGTGCTCTGGGACGGCGGCAACAATGATTTCCCCTTTTACAAGTCCGACTTGCAAATTGTGGTCGCCGACCCGCACCGACCGGGACACGAGTCCTCCTACCATCCTGGCGAGACCAATGCCCGGCTCGCGGATGTCTTCGTCATCAACAAGGTGGACACGGCTGACCCTGAGAATGTCATCAAAGTACGCGAGTCGCTTCGCAGGCTGAACCCAAATGCAACCATCATCGAAGGCGCCTCTCCCCTCTTCGTGGACGATCCCGAGGCGATCCGCGGCAAACGTGTGCTCGTGATCGAAGATGGACCGACGCTCACTCACGGCGAGATGGCATACGGGGCGGGCTATGTGGCGGCGCGGCGCTTCGGCGCAAAAGAGATCGTGGACCCGCGCCCATTTGCGGTCAACACCATTGCTGCGACGTATGAGAAATACCCGATGACGGGAACCATCCTCCCGGCTATGGGCTACGGCGGCGCCCAGATGAAAGACCTGGAGGAGACCATCAACCGCTCCGATGCGGACATGGTCGTGGTGGGCACACCCATCGACCTGACGCGCATCATCAAGCTCACGAAGCCGCACCAGCGCGTGCGCTACGAGCTGCAGGAAATCGGCCAGCCGACGCTGCAGGATATCTTGATGCAGAAATTTGGAAAGAAATAGCTTTTTAATCAAGTAGGTTTCAAAATGACAACCCTTGCTTCAACCATTTACACTCGTACATTTCCGCGCACCACTGATTGGCTACGCGATGTAATTCTAATTACGCTTGGAGCGTCGTTCGTAGCCATGCTGGGGCAGCTAAAGATCGCGCTCCCATTTACACCCGTCCCATTGACCGGGCAGACATTTGCCGTATTGCTCGTTGGTGCGACATTGGGTTCGATACGCGGCGTGGCCTCTATGATCCTGTATATGGTCTTGGGCGCGCTTGGGCTGCCGGTCTTTGCAGGCGGCGAGTCGGGACTGGCATATCTCTCCGGCGCGACGCTCGGATATCTGATCGGATTCGTGATTGCAGCTTATGTAATTGGCTTGCTGGCAGAACACGGGATGGAAAGAAGCCTGCGCACATCCATGTTGCCCTTTCTGACTGGAACTCTCATTATTTATATCTTCGGTGTCGCGTGGTTGACCGTGATGCTTGGAAGCTTCGACAGGGCGGTTGCAGCCGGTTTGCTCCCCTTCCTGATCGGCGACGCGATTAAGCTGGTTGCGGCGGCGCTGGCGTTGCCCGCGGCATGGAAACTGGTTAGATAGTTTAATCCTGTCCAGGTTTGATAGGTATAAGCAAGAGCCGGGCGCTGCAGCGGTCTTTCCGGCTCTTTTATCTCATGCTCAACGCACGTATGATCACACTGCGCTTATGTGGGCGGGCGCGATGCTCGAACAGATAAATTCCCTGCCAGGTCCCGAGCGATAACGTCCCGTCGTCCACAGGAATCGTCAGGCTGGTGTCTGTCAACATGGCGCGGATGTGTGAGGTGGCGTCATCAGGGCCCTCCAGATGGTGGCTATACCACTTGTCCCCTTCCGGAACGAGGCGCTCCATGAACGTTTCCAGGTCGGCGCGGGCGGTGGGGTCCCAGTTTTCGCTCATGACCAGCGAAGCGCTGGTGTGCGGCAGGAGCAGAAAGCACATCCCTTCCTGCACGCTCCAGTCACTCAACTGGGCGCGCACGCGTTCGGTGATGTCATATAAACCCTTACCGCGGGTGGATATTTCGAGGGTCGTCTTGTGCCAGTTCATGTTTCTCTCCCGGTGCCATAACCTTGCGCACAGCCAGGACCGCGACAAGGAAAGCCAGCCCGAGAATGCCACTAATCCCGGGCAAGATCCACATCAACAAAGAGCTTCCAACAGATTGGATGCGCGCATCGAGGGGACGCTCCGGGTTGTACAGCACCGTGACTTCATCACCGATCTCATGCTGCGGCGTCGAGCTGCCTTCGGTCATCTGCACCCGATGCGGACGCCCGTCCGCCGAGACATACTCGACCACGGGGAAATAGTATTCCTCCACAACGCGGTCCTCTTCGTCAACATATTCCCACCGGTGAATCATCTCGACGACCTGACCCGAGGCGCTTGCCTCTCTGCGCAACTTAAGGATGGCGCTGGCAGAGGAAATGAGCGCAATGAACAACATCAATACGGCAACCACTGAAAACACGCCAAGGATGATTCTCTCTGCATTTGCCGCGGTCTTTTTGTGCGCTTCCCAATCCTTTTGAAATTCCCGGTCGAATTCTCTGAACTCTTTTTCGAATTGATGATCGAGAGAGCCATTCATCATTGCCATGATCTTCTCGCGATCGACTTCGTCGGGGATTGCGTCAACGCTTTCGTATACGAGCCCGTCCACCTCAAATGAGACCGGCTCCTCGTTTTCCCAGTTGATCGAATATTTCTTGCCTGGCATCTGGCTCTCCGCGAGCGGGATTTTATCATGCCATCAGTGCCGGTACACCAGCTCCGTGTGTCCCGGCGCTTTCGTTTTCCACCCTGGGAAAATTAAGGTTGAATATAAAGGAAAAATCGTCTTGAGCTATTCGAAACGCATCAAGCCAACACGGAAGATCGTCCCCTGGTTCAATACACTATTCACTTCAATTGTCCCACCCGAAGCATCCAGAATCGACTTGACGATATAGAGCCCAATGCCACTGCCGGGGATTTCGGCAATGGTGACATTCTTGGCGCGATAAAAACGCTCGAAGAGATGCGTGATTGCCTGCTCGGGAATCCCAACCCCGCTATCAATGATCTCAATCACCACCCGCTCTTTCTCTTCGGATACATTGACCTGCACGGTACCTGCTGATCGTGAAAACTTTACCGCGTTGTTGATCAGGTTGATAAAGACCTGCTGCAAGCCACTCTTATCGCCAATCACCTCGACGGGGTGAGCCGGAGCATTAAGAGTTAACACGATCTTCCCTTTCGCCGCAATCGCTTTCACAGCCACCAGAGATTCCTGCAAAACCGGAATGATATCCATGGGACCGATCTCAAGCTTCATCATGCCGCTTTCCAGACGGCCCGCGATCAGCAGACGGTCGATCAGAATTTTCTGTCGATTCAGCTCACTTTCAAGAGTATGCCAGTATTCATCCAGCTCCTCGGGTGTGCCTCCTTCCCGGATGAGCTCGGTCATCAGGATTGCAGTCGTGAGAGGTGTGCGCAGCTCGTGGGAAGCCCGGTTGATAAAATCCGATTTCATCTCGTTGAGTCTGGCTTGCTCGGTAATGTCGCGGATCACGATCAGGGCTTCACTCGAACCCAGAGGATACAACCGGGACTCATAGGCATGATTGCTGTATGGCAGCCGGAATTCCTCCACATAGGTGGAGGACTCAAACGAGCTTTCATTCCCCTCTCCAAGGATCCGTTTGACTGTCTCCGGCGGCCAGATCTGCCAGAATTTCTTGCCGATGATCAGATCACGATGAACATACAGCGGGTGATTTGAGTTGGCGCTGTAATCCAGAAGATCGCCTTCGGTATTCATCCTTATCAAGAGGTCCGGCAGCGCATCCAGGATGATCCGATTGCGGGCTTCGCTAAGACGAATGGTTTCCTCATACCGGTTGCGCTGCAGGGCGGCGCCGATCAGGTTGGCGGCTGTCTGGGCAGCATCCAACTCGGCAGGCGACCAGGACAGCTTATGTGCTTCGTCAAAGAAGCCAAGGAATCCCCATGAGCCCAGGTTCCCGCTGATGGGAATGGCAACAAACGCCGGCGTCGCCGGATGTGTTCCAGACGCAGCTGCGGTAGAGGAAAAGTATCCGCTGTTCATGTGCAGCAGATCTGGAATGTAGGCTTTGACAGCAGCCGAAACGTCACAGGTTTCTTCCGGGGTCCTTTCCCACTGGTAGCGAACTTGAACCAGCGGGGTCTCAGAAAAGGTGTCGATCTCGAAGATCACGCAGGAGGCAACATCCATTGCCAGCCCAAGAGACTCGAGGACGCGGGGGATTTTGATCTCGATACTGGACGAGCGCAGCAGCCTTGCCGTCGCCTCGCTGATGGCGGAAAGAATTTGCGTATGCCGTTTCAGGATCCATTCGGCATGTTTTCTCTCGGATATATCGCGGGCGATACTCTGGATATACGCGGGCTCAGCGCGCTCATCGTAGACAATCGAAGTGCTGACCTCTACCGGAAGCGTGGTGCCATCCCTGCGCTTCAGGATCCGCTCGTAGAGGTTGGCTTCATCGTCCACAAACAGAGAGTCGTGCCCGAGGGCGTCGTCTTGAGACATGACACTGCTGACCGGCATGCCAATCAGCTCATGTTCCTCATAACCGAGCAGGCTGAGAGCCTGCTGGTTTGCGGCAAGGTAATGAAAATCGAGACCTATGATGAACACGCACTCGCTGGTTTGTTCGAACAATGCCCGGTAGTGCACATCCTTTCCCCACAGTCGGGTAGCTCTGGTAGACAACATGCTGGCGCCAAATCGATATTTGTCCAGAGGAATGGTCTTCTCATCCATAACAAATGTCTTCCGGGCGCACGTTGGGAAGCACCGCCCGGACGCGGCATCCGCCGTCACTCTGCAGAAAACTCACGCTTCCCCCAAGGCTCGTGAAGATCGCCCGGGCAATGAATAGACCGACCCCCAGGCCGTCCTGGTCGCGGTCGTCACCCTGACTGGACTGGTAATAACGCTCGAAAACCTTCTCTCGCATTGACTCTTCGATAAGTCCCGGACCGTTGTCTTCCACGGTGATCGTGACGCCACAGTTTGTATCCGGCTCGACGGTCAATTTGATCCTGCCCCCATCGGGGCTGAACTTGAAGGCATTATCGAGCAGATGCAAGACGGCATGGGTAAACTCCCGGCGGGGAGCCTTGATCGTTCCGCTACCTTTGATCTCATAGTGGAAGTCCAATTGCTTTGCCTGGTAGCGCGCTAGCCTCTTTTGGGCAGGCAAAAGAATATGCGAATCGATATCGATGGACTGGCGGATGCGGTTGAGGTCACCATGATCTATGTTGGTCAAGAGAATAAAGTCGGTGACCAGCGATTCCAGGCGTTCCACGCTCGAGAGGGCTGTGCGGATAAATTGAATCTGTTCTTCGGGGCTGTCAAAGCGATGATTGACCACCAGCTCGAGCGGCATGATGATGTTCGAGAGTGGCGTGCGCAGCTCATGGTGAAAGTTTTGCAGGATCTCGCGCTTGAGCTTTTCCATATCCTGCCGGGCGCGTTCTTGCGCCTCTTCGCGGCCGGATGCTTTTGCCGTGTTGACGCGCCGGAGAACTGCTTCGATGCGGGCGAATAACTCCTCGGTGACGAAGGGTTTCGTGATGTAGTCGTCTGCCCCGTCCCGGATGCCATTGACGCGATCTTCCACTCCGGTACGGGCGGTCAGGAAGATAAAAGGAATACGCGCCAGGTGCGGATCCTGCCCCATTAACCGGCGCAGCTCGAAGCCGTTGGGCGGCGGCATCATCACATCTGAAAGGATGAGATCGGGCAGCACTTCCTTTGCTTTGCGCAATCCCTGAGTCCCATCGGTTGCTGTCACGACATGATAGCCCTGTCGTTTGATCTTAGCTGCGAGTGCCAGCAACAGGGCCGGCTCATCGTCAATCACCAGGATCGTGGAGCTGCTGCTCATATTATTTCGGCTTATTGTCGCCAGGAAGACCACCCTGATGCAGGCTTTGCGTGGTTCCAGTCGCTTTCCCGGCGATCTTGGGATTGTTATTTACAAACATGATGTAGATATTTGCCAGGGAAATCAGGTCCCCCGAATTGAGCACACAGCGGTCGATACGCCTTCCGTTGACAAATGTCCCGCTGGTCGAGTTTTTGTCGTAAAGCACATACTTGTCATTCTCGTGAATGATCTCGGCGTGGAAACGCGAGAGGAAGTCCTCGTGGAAGACGATGTCGTTTTCCAGCTGACGACCCAACGTCGTCACTTGCCTGGTCAACGGGATGATCTGCTTGTTGATAATCAGGAAGACGCCGGGGTGGTAGGAAGAGGCGTTTGGAGAATGATCGTTGTATGGCATACGGCGAGGATATACCTGTTTTTTTGTTTACCAATAC
>DATHTH010000328.1:0-1936 GCA_035463495.1 Anaerolineales bacterium
GTGACGACCTGGGGCAGCAGCGGTCCGGCGGTGCTGCTCATGCATGGCTGGGGTGGAGCTCGCGCCCAGATGACGGGCTTTGTCGATCCCTTGTTATTCGCGGGCTACCGGGTAGTTGCCTATGATCAGCCCGCGCACGGAGAATCGGATGGGACCTCCACCAACCTGCTGGAGATCGCTCCCAGCATGGAGTTGATCGCCGAACACGCAGGACCCTTTCACGCGATCATTGCCCATTCGTTCGGGACGCTGATCACATCCTATGCATTGGTGAAACGGAATCTTCCACATCCGGCGCGGCTTGTGTACTTCGGTTCCTTCAACCGGCTGCTGGATTCGCTGCCGCGCTTTCAGACACTGGCACGACTACCCGATGAAGTGATGGATGGCATCCGTGCAGTGATGTATGAGAACTTTGAGCGTGATGTGTTGGAATCGATCACCAACGAGGCGCTGGCGCCGCAGATCGATATCCCTGCGTTAATGTTCCACGACGCGGCGGACAACGTCACACCGGTCGCTGACAGCCGGGCGATCGCGCGGGTCTGGCAGCAGGCGCATCTCATCGAGACCTCAGGCTTGGGCCACCGAGGCGCGCTGCAATCCAAAGATATCCATGAACGGGTCCTGCGCTTTCTGGGAGACAATCTCCGTCAGTAAACCACCGGATTTTTGAGGGTACCCGAAAACAGGGATGCGGCTGTAGCCCGCATCCCTGTTTTCGGACGTTTGCCAGTCCTTTCGTGATTGACTGAATGTATTTACTTATTCCGCAATCGACGGGTGCGCCGTCGAATAGGTTAGCTCGTACACGAATCCATCCGGGGCACGAAAGTGAGTCCATTTGTATTCGTCTGTCTCGCCCTCGATCGGACCGATGAACTGGATGCCTTTGGACTCCATCTCTGCACGCGCCGCAACGATATCATCGACCAGAAAGCCGGCTACGGGATGATTCATGAAACTCTCCTTAAAATTCTCGTGCCGGGCGTCGAAGATCTCAAAAATGTCCCCATCGGGCAGCTGAAAAACCGCCAGCCCTGCGTCACTGGAGGTTTGCGATAGTCCCAGCAAACTGCGGCAGAATTCGTTCATTTGCTCGAATTGAGCCGTTCGAGTCCCCAGCCAGATGATACCTTTAACATTCATGAGAATCCTCCTCTTTCATCATTCGTCAAACATGCCAGAAGCTCGAAGTCAAGCCGTTTTCCTTGAAAATTTCCTGCACCTGCTCCAGGCTTCTGCCATGAAAATCGGGTGACAGGCGATCCGAATACCAGCGCTGTGAAAGCTTCCATATCTCAGGGATAGAAAGTGTGGCACCGCGGCTCGCGTTTCGAGCAGCGAGCCATGCCTTCAAGTCTTCTTCCGACCGGAAGAAGAGCATGTTCATTCAGGTGAACGCGAGGTCGTTATACCACTCCCGGAAAGGGATCAGGAAATGGACCAACGCCTCGGAGCCATGAACCTGCCCGTGGCTCACGTACAGACGAATCTGCTCCCCACTCTGCGCGCAGGACGCTCCGATCTCCGCGTCCGTATGCAGGGTAGCAGGGATGCCAAGCGTGTCCCAGGCGCAATTGGCGAAATAGGTCCTGCCGTTTGCATGAACCTTGAACTCTGTTTCCGCCCCGGAAAAGGGGTTCGCCATCAGGATCTGATGGGTGCCCGGCCTGAGATACAACGCGTGGCGCTGGTGAAGCTCCTCATACGCCGCAACCGCCTGCTCGTGAGTCAATTGAAAACGAGCGGCGGTCTCGTCTACCGAGGGCGGGCGCGTCGCCTCGACAAAATGCTGGTAGACAAAGAAGCGAATCTGCCAGATCTGATCTTCCACTTAATCCTGCTCGCGTGAACCAAGTATCTCCCAGCCGCGCCTCAGCGCGATGGCTTTCAGAGCGTCATCGGGATAGACCGCCACCGGATGATCCGCATG
>DATHTH010000329.1:0-11300 GCA_035463495.1 Anaerolineales bacterium
ATCCAGGGCGTGGAAGACCACCTGGGTGACATGGACTTCAAAGTGGCTGGTACCTCCGCAGGGATCACTGCCCTGCAGATGGATATCAAGATCAGCGGTCTGAGCACGCAAATGATGAAAGAGGCGCTCGAGCAGGCGCGCACCGCTCGGATGTATATCATGGAGAAGATGCTGGCTGTGCTGTCCGAGCCTCGCACCGAGCTCAAACCGCATGCGCCGCGCATCATCACGGTGAAGATCCCCGTGGACAAGATCGGCGCGTTGATTGGTCCCGGCGGCAAGAATATCCGCTCCCTGCAGGAGGAGACCGGCACCAAGATTGACATCGAGGAAGATGGCACCGTCTACATCGCCTCGACGGATGGCGTGGGCGCCAAGATCGCCCAGGAACGCGTGGAAGCGCTGGGTGACAGCGCCGTCATCGGGAACATCTACACGGGGAAAGTCGTGCGTATCGCAGACTTTGGTGCGTTCGTCGAGATCCTGCCGGGGGTGGACGGGCTCGTTCACATTTCCCAGCTCGACAGCGAACGGGTCAACAGGGTAGAAGATGTGGTTAACATGGGCGATGAGATCACTGTCATGGTGACCGATATCGACCCGCAGGGAAAGATCCGGCTCTCGCGCCAGGCAGTGCTCGAAGGCTGGACAGCCGAAGAGGCGCGTGAGAAAGACCAGCGTAAGCCGGGTGGTGGCCGCCCCGGGGGCGGTGGTGGTCGGAACGGTGACCGCGGGCGAGGCGGCGACCGTGACCGGCGTGGGGGCGGCGACCGGGGTGGTCGGGATCGCAGATAACATTTTGCAGACTTCCGGGTCTTTTGAGCCCGGAAGTCTTTTTTTCGATACTTTCTTTACTTGGCGGGGTTTGTCTGAATAAGGGGAAGAAAGCCAAATTCACATCTTCATTCCAACAAGGAGACTTCGACATGCAGGAGAGCGTAATTTCCAATGTGATCCTTCCTCTAGCCATAGCCGTCATCATGATCACGCTCGGCATGACGTTGACGATCGCCGATTTTCGGCGTATCGTCACGTATCCAAAACCGGTCTTCATTGGCTTGCTTTGCCAGATGGTCTTGCTGCCCCTGCTCGGCTTCGCGGTTGCGGGGGTCTTTGGTCTGACGGCCGTTTACGCGATCAGCCTGATCCTGCTGGCGGTCTCCCCCGACGGAGCCACATCCAATCTCATCATCCATGCAGGAGATGGCGACCGGGCTCTCGGCATTACCCTCACCGCCATCACCAACATGCTGGCATGGCTAACGATCCCGCTGGGACTGGGGATTGCCTATTCAGTCTACGGAACGGGCACCCTCGACATCGATTTTCCGGTGGCAGATACCATGCTGCAGGTTGCCGTGATCACCCTCATACCTACCCTGATCGGGATGGGCATCCGCAGCTGGAAGCCGGCGTTCGCCGAGAACAGCAAGCGCTGGTCAAAAATCTTCGCTACTGCCTTCCTGTTCCTTGTCATCCTCGCTCTCGTGATCCAAAACTGGGATGTGATCGTGCGAGACGGTCCGCGCTTTGCGCCGGCATTCATTGTGCTCAATGTCGCCTCCCTGATCGTGGGGTACTTTGTTTCGAGGCTGGCAGGGATCAACTACATTCAGGCAATGACGATTGCGATCGAGACGGGCTTGCAGAATTCCACGGTATCAATTACGGTTGCAATTACGCTGTTGAACAATAATGAGATGGCGGTAATCCCCGGGCTCTACGCCATCTGGATGTATGTCACCGGCTTCGCCCTCGCCTTCTGGATGGCACGGCGTTCTCCAAAGATGGAGGCTGCAACGGCATCATCTAGCTGAAGCCAACAGTACACAGCGAAAAACGGATGGAGGCGGTGTCCTCCATCCGTTTTGTTTTCTCATCTTCCTATCAGTTGAACTGTGTCACATTCAGCCGCAAAATCGTTTTAATCCTCATACAGACTTGTAGTCAGGAGATTTTGCGATGAGCTCGATCGACCGGAACCAACGTGAGGACAACTACGGGGACCGGAGGCGGTGTCGAAAATCAGGGAGGTGGTGGAACAGGCAGAGAACTGTTTCTTTTGCTCTGCCATTGCTCTGGGCGAATCGAACGGAGATCGCCCGATGAACGTAAGACAAGTGGACGATGCAGGAAATTTATGGTTCCTGAGCGCCGGCGACAGCCGCAAGAACCAGGAACTGGCAGTCGACCCTTCTGTGAAGCTCTATTTTCAGGGGTCGAAGCATTCGGATTTCATGCAGTTGAACGGTGAGGCGAGCATCTCCAGAGACCAGGGAAAAATTGAAGAACTGTGGTCGCCCCTCGTGGAGACCTGGTTCACCGAAGGCAAGGATGATCCGCGCGTCACCGTGATCAAAGTCACGCCCACGGAAGGGTATTACTGGGATACCAAACATGGAACCGGTATTGCGGGTGTGAAGATGCTGATCGGCGCGATGCTAAAAAAGACGATGGACGACTCCATCCAGGGTACCCTGGATGTGTAGATCTGGATAGCCGGTAACCAATCATTAATTACGGAGAGAGATATGAACAAAACACAAAACCCGAGGAAAGTAGGACCCCAGCCGCCCTTTCCCGAGCAGGAACAGGAACAGGTGGGCCTGGAGTCTGAAATGGAGCCGAAGCCCGATTATGGCGAGGAGTCGTATCGCGGCAGCGGCAAGTTGGAAGGCAGAGCTGCCCTGATCACGGGCGGAGACAGCGGCATCGGGCGTGCCGTGGCGCTGGCATTCGCTCGCGAGGGCGCCGATGTACTGATCTCCTATCTGGACGAGCACTCAGATGCGCAGGAAACGGTGCGGATCGTCGAAAAGGAGGGCCGGCGCTGCATCCCCGTCGCGGGCGATATCGGCAACGAGGCGCACTGCCGACAGCTTGTAGATCGTGCCCGCCAGGAGTTTGGGCGGCTCGACATCCTGGTCAATAATGCCGCCTATCAGGACGTCATCGAGAGCATTCAGGATGTGACAGAAGAAATGCTCCTGCACACCTATCGCACCAACATGTTCTCCATGTTCTATCTGTGCAAGGCTGCGATGCAGCACATGCAGCCGGGCAGCACGATCATCAACACCACCTCGATCCAGGCGTATCAGCCCTCTCCCACTCTCCTGCCCTATAGCAGCACCAAGGGAGCGATCCTGACCTTTACGAAAGGCTTGTCGGAGGAAGCGGTCAAGCAGGGAATTCGCGTAAACGCGGTCGCGCCGGGACCCATCTGGACGCCGCTCATACCGGCCTCGTTTCCGGGTGAAAAGGTCTCTAAGTTCGGCAAAGACACACCCATGGGACGCCCGGGGCAGCCTGCCGAGCTTGCTCCGGTGTATGTGTTCCTGGCTTCGGATGATTCAACATACATCACGGGTGAGTGCATCGGCGTGACAGGAGGCAAACCGCTTGCATAAGTAGTGTCGAGCCGTTAATGTCTGATATCTTAATTGAAGAATGGGAGCCCGGGCATCCCTATTGGCAGCGGTTGCTAAACTTCGCCACCGAGCTCAACCAGATAGATTCGCTGAACTTCAGGGCAGAGTGGCACGCCAGCTCCCATATCCTCGTTACGTTCCACGGCGAAGAGATCGTCGGCTTTCTGCGCTTCGTAATCCAGGAGATCGGACCCGACGCCGATTGCCAGCCCGTTCAATGGCAAGGCGAAACGCTGCGAGAAGCCAAAGTGCTTGCCTTCGGCGTTTCTGCGGTATGGCGTCAACAGGGCATTGGACGCATGCTCCAGAAAGCGTTGGAACAGCGCGCCAGGGCGATGGGCTGTTACCAGATCCGCTCACACAGCCGCGGCGAGAATCCTGCAAACCACCAACTCAAACTGTCGTTAGGATATGGAATTCATCCCATTATTCGAGGAGAGGATAGGCGTGGGGTCTATTTCATCCTGCCGCTGCCGAGGTAAACATATGTCCAAGCAACCGGCTACAGTTCAATTAACTCATGCCTGCCAGCACTTTTCGAAGCTGATCGATTCGTTATCGAATGAGCAGTTCCTCGCGCCGATGAACGGCTGGGCGCCGCGGGACGTGGTGGCTCACCTCATTGGCTGGAACCATCTGATGATAGAGTCCTCTTTATCCATCCTTGCTGGAAATCCGCCCTCCTACTATGCTGACGCGCCGAATGACTATAGTAATATCAACGCGAGCTTTACGACAAAGTATTCATCCCAATCGAAACAAGAACTACTTGAAGAGCTTCAATCGTCGATTGAACAATTGGTGAAGTTTATCGACGGCTTGCCCGACCAGGAGCTAGCGGCAGATCACGGCGTGAGGCATCACAGTGGAGATCCTGCGACGATTGCTGACCTTATCGAAGCGCTTGCAGGTGATTATCAAGAGCATACACGGGAAATCGAGGAGTGGCTGAATAAACCATAAGCATGATATCCGACTGGGGACGGCATGTCCCTGGCTCAGGATTTTGCACCCTTTCAAGTGTCCTTCCGACTCAGCCCTTTCTAAAGGAGCAATGACATGAAAGTAGATCCATCGAAGCCCGTTTCCGGGAACGCCAACGATGTCTCAAAGAACACTCGTGGCTGGTTTCTGGGGCACTTTATGCCGGGTGAAGAGAACCCACTGCGGACCGGAGATGTGGAGTTAAAGTGGTACACCCATGCAAAGGGAGAGACCCGCTCTGAATGGGCGCCCGGAAACCCTGTTCGGACGCTCAATATCCTGATCCGCGGTCACTTCGTCCTGTTGTTTCCAGATCAAGAAGTTGCTCTGGAGAAGGAAGGAGACTTTGTCCTCTTCGGTCCCGGCATGCCGCACTCCTATCGTTCTGAGGAGGAATCTCTTGTCCTCACGGTTCGCTGGCCTTCGGTGTCTACTTAATCGACGATGCCAAAGATTGCGCAAAAGGGCTCCAAGCCATCAGATGGCATAGAATGGATGCTATGAGAAAGAAAGAGAATAAAGAGAAAAGCGACGTAGTGATTTATACAATAGGGCATTCAACCAGGGAAATTAATGAGTTTATTGATTTATTGAAAATCAATCAAATAGAAGTCCTCAGCGACGTCAGGAAGTTGCCAGGCTCCAATAAATACCCGCATTTCAATCAAGATCAGCTAGCGAGCTCCTTGAGCTCTGCTGGTATTCTTTATGTCCACCTGGAGAAACTGGGAGGGAGGAGAAAGCAGAATAAAGGTTCCAAAAATATCATTTGGAAGAACAAATCATTTCAGGCTTATGCGGATTACATGGAAACGGACGAGTTTCTTCAAGGCATAGATACACTGCTAAAGCAGGCACACGAAAAACGAGTAACAATCATGTGCTCAGAAGCGGTCTGGTGGAGATGTCACAGAGCATTAATCGCTGACTATCTGAAATCGGTAGGTATAGAGGTTTATCATATTATGGGGACTACTTCGAATCAACTGCATCCTTATACCTCAGCGGCAAGAATCAGAGAGGGTCAGCTTTTTTATTATGAATAGCGAAAGAAATAGTCTCCTCCGGAACACAAAGCTCCTCTTTCGGGAGGTGCCGGGAAATTCCATCCAATTTCGCGTGATGGACGCTGGCTCGCCCAACCTGCCCATAGTAAATTAGCACCAGTAACCATGTTCCGGCGGGCCGGCTGATGCAGTGAAAGCAGGGTGTGGAAACGCCCGACAAAGCGTAGGAATACCCCCTATTGTAGATATGATGCATACCTGTGAAATATAGGACGCAAACCCCGCGGGCGGCGCTGAAGACTGTTTCGGTTCAGGCCTCGCGAGCGCGTGTGGGGAATAACGCATTTCGATACTTAGGCTTGTGTTTTGCGTTGCACATACATTGAGTGGGCTTGATCGGTTTTACTCCCGGGAGTCTGGCATCCCGGGGTTTGTTAAGTTGGAAGAACACCGCAGCGCTGTGCGCCGGACTCCAGATAGTATGAAAGAGGAGTTAAGTCGTGAAACTAAAACCAATCCATGAACAAGTGGTCGTAGTCGTCGGCGCTAACAGCGGCATCGGCCGGGAAACGGCTTTGCAATTCGCCGAGGGCGGGGCAAAAGTGGTGGTCGCAGGGCGCTCATTGCCGTCTTTGAATGAGCTGGTCGAGAAAATAGAGTCTAAAGGCGGCGAGGCTGCCGCCCACGAAGCAGACGTGAGCGATTTCACTCAGATGCAGGCGCTGGCTGAGCGTGCCGTTGAGCTGTATGGCCGGATCGACACCTGGGTCCACGCAGCGGCGGTTTCTGTTTATGCCCCGTTTCAGGAGACCAAGCCTGAGGAATTCCGGCAGCTGATCGAGGTCAATCTGATCGGGCAAGCCTTTGGGGCGATGGCGGCACTGCCGCACCTGAAGCGATCCGGAGGCGCTCTCATTCACATTGGCTCCCTAGAGTCAAAACGCGCCCTGCCTCTGCATAGCGCTTACTCCGCATCCAAACATGGAATGATTGGTTTTATCGACGCGCTGCGCGTGGAACTGATGCACGACCGGACGCCTGTTTCCGTTACGACGATTCTACCGGCGGGCATCAACACGCCATTCTTTGATAAATCGTTGACCCGTCTGGGCGTGAAACCACGCCCAAGCCCGCCGATCTATGAGCCAGAAGTCGTGGCAAGAGCCATTTTGCATGCGGCAGAGCACCCGGTTCGTGAGCTGTACGTGGGGGGCGCTGGGAAGTCGCTGGAATGGTTACACCTCCTGTCCCCCAGCCTCGCAGACCGGGCGTTCAGCCGGATCGGCTACCGGCCCCAGCTAACCAGTACTCCAAAGACAGATCAAGCTCGCCACAATCTGTACGAGCACCTGGAAGGCTATGATCGGGCGCAGGGAACCTTCAGCGCAGAGGCGAAATCGATCAGCATGTATACGGGCATGAAGAGGCATCTCGGATTACGCTGGGGTCTGCTGGGGCTGCTGGCAGGTGCCGGCTATGTCCTTCTGACCCGGCGCAAACCGGCTGGCTGGCGTATGAGCTAAGCAGTTTACCAGTATGATTTGGTATGATGGGGGCAACAAGGAGACAGGCATGATCGATCCAGCTAAGTTTGCATTGTTCATCGGTGTCTCGTGGGCATTGATCATCTCCCCGGGTCCCGATATGATCTACGTGATTACGCGCGGGATGGCTCATGGCCGCCGGGCGGGAATCATGTCTGCCATGGGCGTGGTGAGCGGGATCCTCGTCCACACCAGCGCAGCGGCACTGGGGCTGACGCTCATTCTACAGACCTCGGCCTTCGCCTTTCTCTTCGTCAAGTTTGTGGGTGCTGCCTACTTGCTGTATCTCGGCATTCAAGCATGGCGGGAGAAGAGCACGTTCCGGTTGCAGGCTTCGCCGTCCGCAACAAGCTCCAGTGCGCTCTTCTGGCAGGGCGTTCTGTCGAATGTACTCAATCCGAAAATTGCCATATTCTTTCTGGCATTTCTCCCCCAGTTCGTAGATCAGGGAAACTCTCAAGTTACGAGCCAAATGCTCTTTTTAGGATTAACATTTGCCTGCTTTGGGCTGTGTTTCTTACTGGTCGTCGGCTATTCTTCCGGAAGCCTTGGCAGGTGGCTGACACACCGGCCCCAGTACGCGCAGTCCTTTCAACGCGTGGCAGGCGGCATCTTGATCGGACTCGGGATCCGGCTTGCATTGACCGAGCGATAGACCAGGGAACAACCTGAAACATCCAGAACCGGTCGTCCCCCTGCTGGAGACAGCGCGGCTGGATGATAGATTGTGCTATACTTTTTTAGGTTTGCTCTCAGATACTGTGCCAGTCAACATCAATTTGTTGGTAAAGGAGAACCCTATGAGTGCGGTAGCCCTCACCCTGGACTTCAAACAGTTAACCAAAGAGATTTACGAACACGGTATTACTAGCCTGCCAGGTATCCTGCCGGTGCAATGGGCAGACGACCTGGATGTGGATGTGGGTCTGCAATTTATCGATGCACTGAAGGTTGAGGGCGGAGAAGGTGTTGCCTTTCGCGGCTGGAGCCGCTTTTACATCGAGCTCTACCCGGAACGTATCCGCGGCTTTCTCGAGATGGTGACCCACCCTGCGATTGTAGAGCTGAGCCGTGAGGTGCTCGGAGATCAGTACCAGATCGTGGAGCTCGGCGCAGATATTCCCCTGCCAGGTGCGCCAGAGCAGCCGCCTCACCGTGACTTCCCGCTGCCGGAACCCACCCGCCTCCACCGCCGTCTTACATCTCTATGCTTTAACGCCTCGACGGTGGATGTGACTCCATCCATGGGACCGTTCAATATCGCTCCCGGCACACACTTCGACGATGGATCGGACTTTGTCAAAGAGATGTTCCCGGTCGGTGAAAAAAAGGAAGCCTACAACCAGCGCATGATGGCGCGCCTTGCCAAACGAGGCAGCGTGTCGGTGCGGAGCGGCTTGACAATTCACCGGGGGTCTAAGAACAACGATCGTATGCGCCCCGTGATCATCCTCGGCGTTGTCTCCCCGGAGGACCGCGCCCATACAGCCACCGTCCTGGAGCGGCCCGCAGACTACAGCCCGCCGACGCTCAAAGTGTCGCAGGAGTACTACGACAGGCTGGATGATGCCGTCAAACCCCACCTGAGCTGTGAGATTGTGTCCGATACCACCGCAAGTCTGCCCCCACTTAAGACGCCCCACAGCATCGAAGGTCTCGTCATGGGCAAGGCGCCCATGTAAGCTCCCGGGGTCCCTCTCTCTAGTGTGCATGCGGGAGGGAAACGGTCTGCCGTCATCCTCGCGGATGAGTACCGGATAAAAGGTTAAGTTCAGGGTTAGTCGCCCCGGTATAATGAGCGCGATGAAGAGAGACCAAAAGCTCATACTGGGCATTTTAGCTCTCACTGCCTGTAGTGTTTTGGTGGTCGCTCTCTATCTCGCCTCACAAACGTATCGCACGTGGAGCCAGCGTCCGCTGGGGCCCACGCTGGCATACCCCACCGCATGGAAGCTCCCCCCCACCTGGACTGCGTCCCCGAATGCATCACCGGTCGCAGGCGCGGCTCCCACCACCTCACAACCGACTCTCACGCCTGTCCCCGTCCTGATAGATTCACCGTCTTCTCCATTCATGGCTTGCAATCATCTGCCGCCCATGACCGTCCTGGCGATCGGGACCGATGTGCGTCCCGGCGAGAAGAGGCATGGCCTGTCAGACGTCATGCGCGCCGTCCGTGTGGATTTCCGCGGGCAGCGCATCACGGCTCTGGAGTTCCCTCGCGACCTGTGGGTGGAGATTCCCGGAATCGAAGAAAACCTGGGAACGAAGTATCAAAAGCTCAACACCGCCTATAGCTATGGTCAGCCCGATTTTGGCCCGAGCCTGCTGGCGCGCACCCTAGACCTGAATTTTGGCTTGAACGTGGATCACTACATCGTTGCCAACATGAACGTCTTTGCAGAGGTCGTGGACGCGCTCGGCGGCCTCGATGTGACGATCCCCGAAGGCGGCATCGACGGACGCACGTCCACGGACCGCAGCGCCCGGCTGGTCTTCCCTGAGGGACCGCAGCATCTTAACGGAGAACAGGCGCTGACGCTGGCGCGTCTGCGCAATCAAAGCGTCTTCGCCCGTGCCGATCATCAAAACATGGTCATGTGCGCGCTGCGAAAAAAGATCGAACGTCCCGAGACGCTTCTACGGCTGCCAGCTATCATCAACTCGTTTATGGACAACATTCAGACCGATCTGACGCCCGAGCAGATCAGCCAGCTGGCTTGCCTCGGCACACAGATGCCGCGCAGCAACATTACCTTCGCCTCCTTCCCGCTGGGGTTATTCCAGCCCGATGAGACGTATGATCCAGTGCTCGAGCAACGTGTCTCAATCTATAAGGCAGATTCCCGTATTCTGCGCAGCTACGTCGCGGAGTTCCAGGCAGGAGCCTGGCCTTCCACGACCGTATCCCCCTCCGGGACCCCGGAACCTGAGGCACGCACCTGCGAATAGAGGCGCATCGAGGAGAATGAATCATGACCCTGAAAACCCTGACATATGCAAACCCGGTCTGGGATGGTTACCTGGCGGATCCATTCGTACTAAAGCACAACGGCGAGTTCTGGGCATATGGCACAGCTGACAGGCAACATGGTGGGCGCTGGTTCCCCGTGCTGCATTCGACAGACCTGGCGCGCTGGGAGTATCTGGGTGGTGCATTGGAGCCGCTCCGAGACCCGGAAGGCACGGCATACTGGGCACCAGAGGTTGTCCAAGTGGATGGCACCTTTTACATGTATTACTCAGCTGCAAGCGGCGGAGGCGATGAGACGCATCGCTTGCGCCTCGCGGCTGCCGACCGGCCCGCCGGTCCCTTTCATGACCTCGGTCCGGTCCGTTTGCCCGGGGATGCTTTTTCAATCGACGCCCATCCATTCCAGGATCCCAAGGACGGACAATGGTACTTGTACTTCGCGAAGGATTTCTTCGATGAACGTGTGGGCACGGGCGTTGCTGTCGTGCCTCTGGCAAATGACATGCTCACACCCCTCGATACGCCGCGCACGGTCTTACGCGCTTCTTCCAACTGGCACATTTTCCAGCGCAACCGTACCATTTATGGCCAGACCTGGGATGCCTGGCATACGATCGAGGGTCCGTTTGTGCTGTTCCACAATGATCTTTATTATTGTCTCTATTCAGGTGGTTCATGGGAAACACAAAACTATGGCGTAGGATTCGGGGTCGCGGAGCACCCGCTCGGACCCTTTCGGGATGAGTGGAATGCAGAAGGTCCCGCCGTGCTGCAGGGCATCCCCGGCAAAGTGCTAGGACCGGGCCACTGCTCGGTGGTCCGTTGGACCGATGACCGCACAGAGTTCATCGTCTACCATGCCTGGGATGTGGAGAGCACTGCACGCCGTATGTGCATCGATCCCCTGGTGTGGGTTTCGCACCCGGAAGGTGATCGCCCGCGTTGCGCGGGTCCCACATACGAGCCGCAGACATTTCCAACAGCCTGACGAAAGTGGCGAGTTTCGTTGAGGATGTAGGGAATTTCGGCTTCAGCCGGTCAGGCTAAAAATCTAGCCTCTGGAGGCATCATGCAGTACGGTGTTCACATCTTTCCCACGGAACATTCCATTCAGCCAGATGAATTAGCCCGCGCCTGTGAAGATCGTGGACTGGACTCGCTCTGGTTCTCAGAGCATACGCATATCCCGGTCAGCTTTCTAGAAGCCCCGGGCCGCGGTCCCACGTTGCCTGACTATTACTGGCAGACCTACGACATCTTCGTCGCCATGACGCTCGCCGCCGCGGTGACGACGAAGCTAAAGATCGCCAGCGGTGTGTCACTCGTGATCGAGCATGACCCCATCCTACTGGCAAAGGTA
>DATHTH010000330.1:0-34106 GCA_035463495.1 Anaerolineales bacterium
GAAGCCGGCCAATGGTTTCGGCCCTACTTTGACGCCGCGCCTGTGTCGTTCAAGGAACGCTACCGCGGTTTGCGCGATTATCACAAGAAATTGATTGCCCTTCGAAAAGATATTCCCAGTTTGAGCTCGCGTCTTTGGCAACTGCTGGAGGTCGGACCCGAGAACCAGGTGATGGGCTATCTTCGTTTTATGGAAGGCAATGCAGAGCCGGTGCTGGTGCTGCTGAACTTCTCTGAAGAGTCGGCGCAGGCCGCTGTACTTCTTCCGGAAGAGTTCAATTCGTTGCTCACGGGCAGCCTCTCAGACCGTTTGAACGACGAAGAGATATCATTCACAGGCAGGAATCTCATACAGATGGATCCGATGAGCGCTCGCATTCTACTCTTGAAAGAGATGTAGGGTCTTCTGATGAAAATCGCAATCTTGACAGGTCCAAAAGAATTTCAATTTGAAGAGCAAGAGCTGCCCGCGCTGCTGCCGGATGAGGTGCTTGTCCAGGTTGCGGCTTGCGGAGTCTGCACCTCCGAGCTGGATATGTGGGAAGGCAGAGCCGGGAGCCACATGTACCCGCGCTACCCGGGGCACGAGGTCAGCGGGGTCGTGGCGGATGTCGGAAAAGACGTTCAGGGGTTGGCGCCAGGTGACCGAGTCGCCGTCTGGGCGCCGGGTAAGGGTTTTGCCGAGTACGTGATCGTCAAGTCGAAATATTGTTTTCCTGCGGGCGACCTTCCGCTCGACCTGGCGCTTGCTGAACCATTGGCTTGCGCGGTCAATACCGTGGAGCTTGCCAATGTATCTCTAGGCGACGATGTTGTCATTATTGGCGCGGGGTTCATGGGCAACCTCGTGCAGAAGCTGGTCGCCATGCAGGGACCGCGCCGCCTGATCGTTGCCGATACCCGTGAAGACGCGCTGCAGCGCGCCCGCAGACTGGGCGCGAGCCATGTTGTCAATGTTTCAAAAGAGCCGCTGCCGGAAGCCGTCAAATCGCTGACCGATGGACACGGAGCAGACGTTTCCTTCGAAGTCGTGGGAGCACAGGCACCCCTCAATTTGCTGGGAGACGTCACGCGCATGAGCGGTAAAGTGATCATCGTGGGCTACCACCAGGGCGAACCGCGCCAGATCCCATTGGGATACTGGAACTGGATGGCATTCCAGATCCTGAACGCCCACTTCCGCGAGGAAGCGACCATCCTGCGCGGCATGCACATCGGCATGCGCCTGCTCACCTCAGGCCGTTTGAGCCTGGACGATCTGGTAAGCCATCGTTTCGGACTGAACGAGATCAATCAAGCCTTCCTTGCCGCGCATGAGAAACCGGAAGGCTTCGTCAAATCCACAATTGTGATGGGAAACTGAGCAAAACGTCCCGAAGGTTGTCACGAATCCAAACCAAGATGAGTTGATCCAACCTTTGGGACGGTACTTTCTAGAAAAACCAAGGAGCCCAATTCATGCAGCCAAAACCCTGGCCGTCGATCCCGGTCGAAAAGAACAACTTTCAAAAACCGCCGCGCGAGTATGGCATCCTGCCTTTCTGGTTCTTGAACGGCGAGCTTGATCCAGAGGAAATGCACTATCAGCTGCGAGAATTTCGCGACAAGGGCATGCCGGGCATCATTCTGCACGGACGCTACGGGCTGGAGACCGATTACATCGGTGAGACCTACCTGGACCGCATTCAGTTTGCCGTCGAAGAGGCGGAGAAGCTGGGGCTCCAGACCTGGATCTACGATGAGATGAACTGGCCGAGCGGCACGGCGGATAAGCGCGTGCTAAAGGCGCGACCCGACCTGGCTCAGCGCTACATCGAGTGCATCAATATGACAGTCCGCGGTCCCTGGTTCACGTACCTCACCGGTGCGGACAGCCGCTATCTAGATTTCGAAAAATCCACGCCGGTAGCCGCATTTGCGGTCCGCCTGGACGGGGAGAAGGAAGTCATCGATCTCACCCCCAACCTGTCGTTCACAAATGTAATCCCCTGGGAGGCGCCGGCAGGTAACTGGCGTCTGATGTACATCGTCGAGAAGATCGCCGATTATTACATCGACGCGATGAATCCGGAGTCGACAGCTGAGTTTCTCAAAATCGGTTATGACCCCTATGCCAGCGCAGTGAACGGCAAGATGTCGTCGCAGATGCTGGGTTTTTATACCGACGAGCCCGCCATGCACTATTACTTGAGCGCGGCGGAAAATCCCGTTGTCCCCTGGACGAAGAACATGTTCCGCCGCTTTCAGGACCGGAACGGGTACAATTTGCGCCCGCGGCTCCCGGATCTGTTCTTCGACATCCGCCCGGACAGCGCCCGTGTCCGCTATGACTTCTACAACACGCTGACTGATTTCTACAGCGACGCGTTCTACAAACAGATCCACGAGTGGTGCCAGGAGAATAACGTTCTGTTCACCGGGCACCTTCTGTATGAGGAAGGTCTACGCCGCCTGATCCGTGTGGAAGGCAACCTGTTCAAGCATTACCGCCACATGGACGTGGTCGGCGTGGACCACCTCTACCCTATCATCGGCAATCGCGACCGGCCCGATGAGCACGTGGCAATGAAGGTCGGCAGTTCTGCCGCGCACCAGCTGGGCAGCCCGCGCCTGTTATGCGAATCGTTTGGCGGCATCTTCATGGATGCGACCATGCAGCGCATGAAATGGATCGCGGACTGGGAATACGTGCTTGGCGTGAACCTGCTCAACCCGCATGGCTTCCACTACACGGTAGAGGGACCGCGCAAGCGTGACTGGCCGCCGTCGATGTTCTATCAATATCCCTGGTGGGCATATTACGGCGAGTTCTCCAAGTACATGAGCCGCCTGAGCCATATGCTTTCCGGCGGAAAGCATATCGCCAAGGTGGCGTTGCTGTGGCCGATGAACGCAATGTTTGCCACGTACACTCCGCAAGCGCACAATGCGATTGGCGACCGCACCGAACGCGATTTCAATACTCTCACCGATTTATTGCTCCGACTGCATTTCGACTATGACTACCTAGATGAGGATGTGCTGGCAGAAGCGGCTCTGGAAGGCAATACGATCCGCGTCGGTGACGAAGCACATGAGCTGCTGATTCTGCCGCCGATGGCGCACATTAAGCTGAGCACGCTCGAAAGGCTTGAACAGTTCGTCGCCCAGGGTGGGAAAGTGCTTGGCACTATCTTCCTCCCGAGCCAGGCATTTACCAGGACAGGAGAGGTGACCGCGCTGGTGGACATCTCGGACCGCGTTCGCGCCCTGTTTGGAGTCGATCCGGTGGAGACTCAGCAAAACTTTCAGGGGCAGACCGGGCTGGATGTGCTGGAACAGGAGCACGGTGATGGTAAGGCTGCCTTCCTGCGGAGCTACGCGCTCAATCGCCAGCTTCCAATGCGCGTCCAGCAGCTGTTGGATACTGCGGGTAAAACCGAGAGTCCTCTATTCGTGATCGAATCGGAGGAACGGACCAGCCGCTATTTCTTCGCCCCCGAAGGAGGCGAGCGCCAGGACATTACCCCTGAAGTCATGGCTGAAAGGGAAGCAGTCGCCGATGCACTGCAGCAGGCGGTCGGAAATCTCATCGAACCGGACGTCGTGATTGATAATCGGGAGGTCTTCTATCTCCATAGACAGAACGATGGCCAGGATATCTATTTCATTATCAATCCCACCTACGCAACACAGAGGGCGCAGGTTAGCCTCCCCGGCGCGGTTCAGCCGGTGCACTGGGATCCATCGACGGGTGTGGAACGGCTGATTGCGCCATCCCAGGTGGTCGAAGGGCGCACGCGCTTTACCCTGGAGCTCGCCCCTGTTGGCTCTGCATTCGTCCTGGTGAAACAGGGCATGGATCTGCGTGTGGTGGACACGAACCTGAATATAGAAGCCGTCGATGGAAATCAGATCTACGGGCTTGGGCGAGTCAACGAAGGATTCGTGGTCGTCGAAAAGGATGGTCAGCAACAGCGCCTCCATGGAGATGCAGAAGATGCGGCTCCTGCCCTGACACTCAACGGCAACTGGGAATTCCAGACTGAGACCGAAAACGCGCTGGTGATCGGCAAGTGGATGGCAACGCAGGAAATCTCAGGCACGCATGCTAATGCCTATACGAAGTCTAGTGTTAATGCAGAAACTTGGCTGCCGATGGTTCCGGGCGCGTGGTCCTACCAGCTCCCTGCCGAGCCGGATGATGAATATCCGATCCCGGTCTGGTACCGGATTTCCTTCCAGGCTGATTACCTGCCTCCCCGGCTCAACCTGATCGTGGATGGCTTTGCCGGCTCGGACTGGTCACTCTATGTAAATGGTGAACAGGTAACCTCCACACCCGTCCGCAGCCAGGTGGATGGACAGATGAAGGCTGTGGACATCACCCCGCACGTGCGCGCAGGCGAGAACCTGATCGCGCTGCGCCTCGTCGTCACCAATCCAACCGATGGCTTGCTCGACCTGCTGAAGCTGACCGGTGAGTTCAGCCTGACTCCCCGAGGCGAGGGCACGTATGCCATTGCAGCTCCCCGTACTACTCTCCTGCCTCAACCCTGGACTACCCAGGGTTACCCTCTTTTTTCCGGCCGCGCCGTTTATCGCAAGCGCTTTGAGTTGCCCGAGGGATTCCAGGGACAGCGCGTCTTCCTGGAGCCTGAAATGGATGACGATGTGTTAGAAGTGCTGGTCAATGGCCAACCGGCGGGCGTGCGCCTCTGGGCGCCGTACCGGGTTGAGGTCACAGACCTGCTGAAACCCGGTGAGAATGTGCTCGAGCTGCGCGTTGCCAATACCCTGGTGAACCTGCTCGAAAAAGTCGAACGCCCTTCAGGATTGGCGGGCGCACCGAAGCTTGTCCCCTACCGGACGTTCACGTTTGACTTGACCAAATAGTCGTGGAGGGATGATGAAACTCAAAATCGAGGACCTGACTGTTGATTCCTTCGCCCCATTTGGCGAGGTGATCACCCAGCCTGCCCGCGCGCAAGATGCGCAGGGACCCGGCTGGACGTGGTGGGGTGAAAACCACGTCATGGCGGGCGGTGACCGAAACTATGCGATCGGTTACCTGGACTTGCAGCCTGCCGAGCTAAGTTTCAAATGGGCGGAACGCCATATGCACAGCGATGAGCTACTCATCCCCATGGGAGGAGACTGTCTCGTCTATGTCGGGCCCCCGGATTATCCGGATGAGCCCACCCGCTTACCGGAGCTGGAGCGCTTCCGGGTCTTTCGCCTGCGCGAAGGTCAGGGCGTGCTGCTAGGGAAGGGCGTCTGGCACGGCGCACCGATGGCGCTGGACAAGCACTTAAACGTCGCCGTTTTGTTGCTCAAAGATACCGGGCAGATAGACGGGCACGTTGTCAGGTTTGAAGATACGCCAGTAGAAATTGAAAGATAGAGAAGTCAACGTCTTTGGCTCCCATCCTCGCAGGGAACCAGACGTTTGAATTGTAAAGAAGGAGATACGTATGCCTGTTGTAGATCGTCGTGAGTTTGGTGGGCGCTTTACGGTTCGCGAGAACTCACAGCGCCTCGCTAATTATCGCTATCTGGAATTGCAGTTGATGGAAATGGTCGCGGGCTGGTGTCACACCACACCGCAGCTCGCCTTCAAAGCCACGTTTGGCTATCACGTCTATGACCACGCCCAGGCTGCGGATTTACTCGGCGAGCGCCTGGAACAGCTGCGCTCGACGCGTGACAGCCAGGAGCCCGGCACCGACGAGTTTTCCCGCCTGTGCGAGACGGTCTGGAAATTGGACGACACCGTCGCGCGCCTGACGGCTGTCTATCGCGTGCTGGAACCGCATCTTGTGAGCAGCTATGTGTACCACGCCGATGCGACGGACCCACTGGCCGACACACCCCCCGTCCGGTTATTGCGCCAGCTGGCAGCGATGGGACAATCGCACATTGCATGGGGACAGGCTGTCCTCGAGACGCTCACCCGAGATCCCCAAAAGCGACGCCAGGCAGTCGAGGTCCAGGCGGAGATCGAGGCGAGGCTCGTGGAGTCGGGTGGCGTCACCGGGCAGGGGATTGAGTCCCACTGGCTGGCATTCCACAGCACTCGCGAGGCGGATAAGCCTAAACCGCGCACGCGCCGCAGCGGACGCGCCTATCGCTTCACCAAGACCTGTTCTCCGCTCGAGCATTCCATCGTCGAGGAACCGTTCTGGTTCTCGGATGATCCGAAAGACTTCGAGAAAGCATATCATTCTGAAGATCAATGGTCGATCGAGGGCTTCCGGCACAAATTCCACCAGCTCCTCTATGGGGAGGTCGAAACGACTGACCGGATGGGCAAGATGCTGGCGGAGTTCCCCGATCTGCCCTGGGAAATGCGGATGGAACTGGCGCATCAGATGTGGGATGAGGCGCGGCATATTGAAGTCGTCGCCAAGGTCTGTGAGGAAGAGCTGGGGGCGACACTCGGCTATGGTCCCTGGCCCCTGGCATGGTGGTGGATGCAAAACGAGTCTGACCCGCTGCGCCGTATCTCGGTCACCAACAGCTGGGCGGAGCGCAACCTGATGAGCACGCTGCGCGAATGGCGCGAGAACGCAGAAGAGCGCGGCTACACTCGCATTGCGGAATTGTGCGACTACCTGCAAGCCGATGAGCTCACCCACGTACGTCTGGCGACCGATTGGATCCGCAAGCTGACCGACGACAAGCCTGAGTACAGAAATGAGCTGGTTGCCTGGAGCCGTAAAGCGGTGGACGTCGTTCAGGGCTTTTATAACAGTGCCTATAGTGCTTCCGACAGCCCGGAACCGCGTTTCTCTTTTCTGCGCGGCGGCGATAACGAGGATTACCGCACCGGTGTCCCGAGCAATGTGATTGGTGAGTGAGGACGCCGTTGGTCGAGTAGCCAGGTGCGTTTCGAGGCGTATCGAAACCAGGGATTACACTGGAACATGGAGTAGAGAATTGCCCTGCAATATATGGTCTCGATACGGGCTGGAAAGAGTCCCAGCCCTACTCGACCACCGGGTATGAATCAACAAGGAGCCATATGCCCCCAACCATGACGGGCCGCGAGCGCATGCTGACAGCCTTCCGCCGGGAAAAAGCCGATACTGTCCCGGTCTCTCCGGATCTTTCCGCGATGGTACCGGTACGACTTTCCGGATGCCCCTTTGACGAAATGTTTCTCGATGGCAAGCTGCATCATGGATATGCCTCTGCCAGTGTTGCCCAGGCGTATGTGGACGCTGTCAAGTACTACGGCATGGACGGCTGGTATATCTACGGCTCCATGCGCGAGATCGCGCCGGAAGACCGCCCGCGCTGGCAAACCCGCCTGGAGCGTTTGCCTGCAGGCGGACAGATGAAGTACCAGGTCGCCCAGACGCCCTACGGCGAATTAACTCAGAAAATTCTCTATCCCGTCAGCGAGCCGCCCTGGGAAGAGGAGAAGCCGGTCAAAGATCTGCATCGCGATTGGCCCAAACTGCGCTCCATGATGGGTGAGGACGGGGACTGGTGCTGGGAGCAAAGGTTTGAAGACCGCGAACGGATCGCGGAGCTGGGTGTTTATTCAGTGGCGATCGGCATACCGCAAGACTGGTGGTTCTTTCAGCGCGACGGTGGATACAACGTCATGTTCTACGATTACGCCGATGACCCGGGGTACATCGATGAGATTTTTGAGTTCTACGGGCGCTATGCCCTGGCCCGGGTGGAGGCAGCCTGCCAGGCAGGAGCAGACGAGATCATGCTCGGAGGCTCCGCCTCCAGCCTGAGCGTCAGCAGCCCACGCAACTTCCGCAAGTACGATCTGCCCTTCATCCAGAAAGCAGCGCAGATCTGCAAGCGCTACGGCGTCTTCTCGCATCTCCATGTTTGCGGTCGCTCTCGCAAGGTCGTGGAGATGGTTTGCGAGGAAACAGAGGTGGACGTGATGGAACCGCTCGAGGAGCCGCCGGGCGGGGACGTGGATATTGCCGAAATCAAAAAGCGCTACGGCAAGAAGATCTGCCTGAAGGGCAATATCAACACCTTCGAATTCATGCTGCGCGCCACACCTGAACAGGTCAAGGAGAAAGCCAAGCGCCTGATCGACGATTGCGCTGCTGACGGAGGCTTTATCCTCTCCACCGGTGACCAGTGCGGACGTGATACTCCCGACGCCAATATTTTTAAACTCGTCGAAGTCGCGCGCACCTATGGGAAATATAGTTAACGGTGTCATTGCGAGGAGGCGAAGCCGACGAAGCAATCTGATCCAAGCTGTTTAGAAGACTACTCATCAGGAGATTGCTTTGCCCTTTCAGGGCTCGCAATGACAGAGAACAAGGAGACTTCATGGAACGAGGCGTTTACTTCGATGCATGGTTCCCGAACCAGCATTGTTATCATCCCAGCCTGCCGGGCCGCAGGTTGCGAATGGTCGAGCATTTACTTGACTATCGTGCCACGGCACTGGTCTGGTCGGCAATGGGCGGGGGCTCGATCTCTTTGCCATACCTGGAAGAAGAAGCGTTTGCACCGATCGACTCGCGCTTCCGATTCTATGGCTTCGTCAACGATAGTGAGTTTGTCAGGGAATGCCAGAAGCATGACATCAAAGTCTTTGGGATCGTCTTCGAGGTCCAGGGCTGGGAGATACCTGCCGAGCTGAACGAGGACGAGACGCAAATTCTATCCTTCAATGAGCTGCGCGGCGCGGGCAAAAAGGTCTGGATGGGACTGCGCGAGTTCTCGCAGAACCGTTATCCAAATTTGTGGCCGCCCATCGAACAATACTTTCCAAACGGACTCGTGGACAGCGACGGCAACACCGTGACCGACCTGATCGAGAATTGCGTCTCGCGTGATATCCGGGGGGAGGCGCTGCATGCCCGCTGGGTGGAATGCCCGGACCGCGAGCACCAGTGTTATTTGATGGACCGGAACAACCCGGTCTGGCGTGAGTATCTGAAAGCGATCATCCGTATTCAGATCGATGCCGGGGTAGATGGCATCCAGCTGGATGAAGCGGAATTGCCCATTACCAGCTTCCAGTACGGCGGCTGTTTCTGCAGAGACTGTATGAAGGGCTTTCGGCAGTATTTGAAGGACATGCCGGAGGAGCAGCGTCCTGATGAGCTGAGCGGTGTTGACCTGGACAGCTTTCATTATGGCGAGTGGCTTCTGGCGCAGGGCTTCGACTTCAAGAACAATCGCGAGGGCGCGCCGATCTTCTGGGAGTACCACCGCTATCAAACCCGCCAGATCTTTCGCTACTTCAGTGAGCTGGCCGACTATGCTCGTGACTATGCGGCGCAAAAAGGCCGCAAAGTGCTGGTCTCTGGCAACTTCTTTAACCTCGTGGCTCACTGGTATTACGCCATGGAGCCAAAGGTTGACCTGATCATCACCGAGATGCGCAACACCCGCTATCGCCAGCCAGCCTGGTATCGCTATGTCGCAGGATTCGCAGCTGGTAAGCCGGTCATTGTCGCGGAAAATCCCTATGGCGGCGTCATTCCCGATCTCGTGCAAATGCTCAAAGTCGGAAAGGGATATGACCTGTTCCGCATGTCGCTGTACGAGGCCGCTGCGCTGGGCGCCAACATGAGCGTGCCGTATGGCGCCTGGATGGGCAGCGTCATCCAGGACTCGTTCCATCCGCCACACGAGCTGTGTGTGGAGATCCAGAAGTTCCTGGCAGACCACGAGGATCTCTTCAGCCATAAGACAGCCTCTGAGACCGCAGTGGTGTACAGCGTCGAGACCGAGTTCCAGCGTGAGAGCGGGCGCGGCATCTTCGCTGACAATCGCTATAATGTTGAGACTAGCGAGATCGGTCCTTTTTGGCAGGCTTGCGAAGCGCTAAGCGATGCTGTCCAGCCCTACGATGTCCTTTTCTTTCCTGACGGCGACCTGAGACCTGATACATTACAGGCTGACAGCCTTTCTCAGTATCGGACCCTCATCCTACCGGATTGTCGGTTTCTAACCGGTGCGCAAGCCGAGTTACTGAAGGTCTTTTTGGAGAAAGAGGGTCGCCTGATTGTAATGGGAGACCTGGGCGCGAATCTGCCCGAGAACCAGCGAGAGGCGCTCCTGCATCACCAGGGCACGCGGCGCGTGGAGGTCGGCGCGGCATTCGATTTGAACTGGCTGCCCCTTGGACAGCAAGTCCGGCTCTCAGCCCCGGCGGATATTGCCATCAACCTCCAGCGCGTGGAAGCTGGGATAGCCGTTCATATCCTGCGTTACGATTATGATTCCACCCAGGACAAGACGCCCATGCTGGACGAGCTGAGTCTTGATCTTCGCTTGCCGGGAAGTTATCGGAGCGTGGAAGTGTTCAGTCCTGGGGAGTCACCGCAAGCCGAGCTAGAGGTCGCTGGCGAGCTGCCCCGCATTGCCCTCAGGAACGTATCGCTGTATAGTATTGTCTTATTAAAGCATTAAGTCGATGGTCGAGTGGTTCCCTAGGCTCGTGCAGGAACACACTTCTTTAAGAACCTTCTGTTTCTGGATTACGGGTTGGTCTCGGCACGGCGTACGAGTACCGCCTACCCGAGCAACAGATCACTTCTGAGGAGGCACGGATGATCAGTCGAGAACAGTTTGAATCCGCCCAGGAGCGGGCACGCGAATACCTCTCCCGCGCCGGCATCGTGATCACGGCGGAAGAGTCGAAGAATATCGAGGTGGCTGACTTCGGTCTGAATGAGCTGGAGAGTACGGGGCTGGAGCTTGTAGTCTACGTCAACACAGACCGAGTCTGCGCAAAGGAGCTCGTGCTTTTCCCGCGGCAGACCTGCCCGGAGCACCGCCACCCGCCGGTCGAGGGGGAGCCTGGCAAGGAAGAGACTTTTCGCTGCCGCTGGGGAGAGGTCTACCTGTATGTACCGGGCGAACCTGCGCCCAATCCCAAAGCCCGCCTGCCGAAGGGACGCGAAGGGACATACAACACCTGGCACGAGATCGTTCTTAAGCCGGGCGATCAATACACACTGATGCCTAACACGCCGCACTGGTTCCAGGCAGGAGACGAGGGCGCAGTCGTCTCCGAATTTTCCACCAGGAGCCGCGACGAGTCTGATATCTTCACAGATCCACAGATCCAGCGCGCCCCACAGGTCGCGGAGAGTTAGCCACAGCGAAACAGGGTTCACGGAGAATTCTTAGAGCCCCTCCGTGTGGCCCCAGTGAAAGATGATCTATGACTAAAATCTTGCTCGATACGGACATCGGCACGGACGTCGATGACGCTGTTTGTCTCGCCTATCTCCTCTCGCATCCGGAATGTGAGCTGCTTGGCATTACCACGGTCACAGGTGAGGCGGAAAAACGCGCCGCCCTGGCAAGCGTTCTGTGCCAGGCTGCCGGCAAAGAGATCCCGATCTATCCGGGCGCCAGCCACCCCATGCAGGGAGAGCAGCGCCAGCCTTTCGCCCAGCAAGCCGTCGTGCTGCCAGACTGGTCGCATCAGACCGATTTTCCTTTGAACCAGGCTGTGGATTTCCTGGCAGACACGATCCGTTCGCAACCCGGTGAGGTGATTCTCGTGACCGTGGGGCCGCTGACCAATGCCGGCATGTTATTTTCAAAGTATCCCGATGTCGCCGAGCTGCTGGGCGGTCTGGTCATGATGGGCGGGAACTTTGACGAGAAAGGCCCCGAAGGAAAGCGGATCGAATGGAACGTAGCTGGAGACCCGCTGGCATCCGAAATCACCTACAAAGCGCCCGTCCGCCTGCATAGATCCCTTGGATTGAACGTTACACAGAAAGTGACGATGACTGCGGTGGAGGTGCGCGAAAAGTTCAACGCTCCCCTGCTACACCCCGTGCTGGACATGGCGGAGATCTGGTTTGCAGGCTTCTACCCATCGATCACCTTTCATGACCCGCTGGCGGCGGCAACGGTCTTCGATGAGAGCCTGTGCACCTATCAGCAGGGCACCGTCCGGCTGGATCGAGGAGACAATCCGGGGAAAACACTCTGGCAGCCCGGCGGACCAGATGCTCCACACCAGGTCGCCATGACGGTCGATGTGGATCGCTATTTTGCACACTTTTTTGATATCGTTGGCTCACAATGAGGAATTCATCATGAACGAAAACGTAAAGAGAATTTTCCAGGGCATCGTCGATGGACAGCAAGTGGATGTTGCGGAGGCTGTAGGGAGTGCTCTCGAGTCTGGTGTCCCCCCCAGAACGATCCTGGAAGAGGGTATGGTGGCTGCCATGGCAGAGGTCGGGCGGCAATTTGAGCAGGGTGAATGCTATGTCCCGGAAATGATGATGTCGGCGCGCGCCATGAAGGCGGGACTGGCAACCCTGCAGCCGAGCTTGAAAGATACAGATACGCAGGCAGCCGGTACTGTAGCTTTAGGCACCGTCAAAGGCGACCTGCACGACATGGGCAAGAACCTGGTCGGGATGATGCTCGAAGGCGCAGGTTTCAAAGTGAAGGATCTGGGCGTCGATGTATCGCCGGAAATCTTCGTAGACGCCGCCGATGAAGTGGATGTGATCGGACTCTCCGCTTTGTTGACCACGACGATGGCTCATATGAAGGATGCCTTGAATGCCCTGGAAGCCGCCGGCAAACGCTCGCAGGTCAAGGTGATTGTCGGAGGCGCGCCCGTGACCGAGGATTTCGCCCGCAGCATTGGCGCGGACGGGTACGCACCGGATGCCAGCCGCGCCGTTGCGCTGGCGAAAGCACTTATCTCTTCCTGATCGGAGAAGAAGAAGAGACCATCCGTTCGGTTGCATGGACGGTCTCTTCTTAAGCCACAATCTGAATCAAATGCGCGACTCAGCCCGATAAGACTCCGAGACGGATCAGTAGCTGACTTCCCAGCATGATCACCACTGCCACGGTGATCAGCGCAAATGTCCCCCACCCCAGGATATTATACAAACGCGTATTCTTGAGTTCGCCCATCAGCCGCTCCTCATTGATCAGCCGCAGAATGAAGACCAGTAGAATCGGCAGCAAGATGCCGTTCAGTACTTGCACGGCGATAAGCAACTGGATCACGGGCAGCCCCGGGAGGAGGGAGAGCACAACACCCAGGATAATCATCCCTGTAAACAATCCAAAAAATAAGGGTGCCCGCCGAAAATCGAGGTTAACCCCCTTCGGCATTCCAAAGACCTCGCTAACAGCGTAGGCGGTCGTCAACGGCAGCACCGCGCCAGCCAGCAGCGATGCGCCCAGCAATCCAACTCCAAAAAGAGCGGTGGCTGCTGCACCGGCAAACGGTTCCAATGCCCGTGCCGCGTCGGCGGCAGTTTCAATATTCGTCTGGCCAGCCCGGTGCAAGGTCGCCGCGGTGGCGATGATCATAGTGATCGCAATGAGATTGGAAAAGATCGCGCCTGTATGCGCGTCCAGGCGCTCCGGTCCGTAATGGCGCCTGGCAACGCCCCGCTCCACCGTTGAGCTTTGTTGAAAGAATAACATGAAAGGTGAGATCGTCGTACCGAGCAAGCCCACCAGTAAGAAAAGATACGGCGGATCGAATTGAAGCGTTGGGATAAACATGCCTCGTGCCACTTCACCCCAGTCCGGGCGGGCAAGGATCGCCGCAACCGGATACGCGAAAAAGACCAGGGTCATGGCGAGAAAAATCTTCTCCACCCAGGCATAGGAGCCAAAGATCACGAGATACCACAATACAGCCGCAGCCAGAGGCACGATAAGAAGCCTGGGCAGGCCGAACAGATCGGCGGCGGCGCCAATTCCCATGAATTCGCTGATCACTACACCACCGTTCGCGATCAACAACGTCCCCATGGCTAGCAGCGACCAGCTAATACCGAAACGCTCACGAATAAGGTCTAACAAGCCGCGACCGGTAGCCGCTCCCAGCCGGGCGCACATCTCCTGAACGACCGCAAGCGAAACCGTGATGACCACCATGACCCAGATCAAGTCATACCCAAACTGGGCGCCCGCCGCGCTGTAGGTGGCGATCCCGCCGGCGTCATTCCCGGCGGAGGCGGTAATAAGGCCGGGTCCGAGAATCAGCAGCCAGCGCATGAGTCCCGCGGGAGGACGGCGCAAGCCCGGCAGGCTGATGCTCCTTCCCCGGATATTCAAGCGCACTGCAGCTTGAAGGGTACGCGGACGGCCCGGCAGGCCTGAGACGTCCAGGTCATTAAGCGGCTCGAAGCCGACCGGTTTTTCACTCTCAGTCATGAAAAAACTCTGGGGGCCTGGGCACGCCAACTGCGCGGCGCAACCTGTGAAACAGCAGAATCGATGGTGACCGTACCGAGCAATTCCCCATCCTTCCCAACCACGGGTAACGCGGCGAGCTGGCTATTGAGAAGCCGGTAGGCAGCGTGAATAGGCGAATCCAGCGGGGAAAGGACAATCAGGTAGGAGTTCATGATCTCCTCAATGGTCTGATCATCCTCCGCCACAAGGAATTGACGTAAAGAAACAACCCCGCGCAAGCGATGAGGCGCTCGATCGTCCACGACATAAATAAAGTAAACGAAATCCGGCTCTTTGAGCTTCTCGCGTAATACCTGTCGTGCTTCGCTTACCTTCAAGCTTGGCGATACCGTGACCATATCGTTTGCCATGATACCGCCTACGGTATTTTCGGGATAATGCAACAAATCGACCAGGCGCCCGGCGTGCTTTCGGGGCAGTTTATTCAGGTAGCGCCGCGCCAACCTGGTATCGAGGCGCCCCAGGACATCGGCTGCCAGATCGGGAGCCATATATTTCAACAATTGTAGAGCACGCTGCTCATCCAGCTCTTCGAAGACCTGTAACTGGCGCTCAGGCGACATCAGCTCCAGAACGTCTGCAGCGAGCTGCTCAGGCAATAATTCCAGGAGCTCAGCTGCGTGCAGATAGGGCACTGCCGCAGCCAGATGTGCGATCTCACCGGGTGGGAGCCGGACGATCCGCCGGCTGTAGACGGCGCCTGCCTTTACCGCACCAGGATCGCCTCGCAGGAACTCAATATACTTCCAGTCATAGAGCGCCGCGCGATCCACACCTCGATAACGGCCTCGCGCCAGTCGGCGCCAGATCGCGCGGGCACTCGTATCAACTGCAGCTAACTGCAACTGGCCATCCTCCTCACGCAGCCACAGGTCGTTGGCGCGTGTGACACGGTACCGCTGCAGATCAAGAACGAGCGCGTCGAGCACATCTCGGCGCAGACGAACTTCCTTCGCCAGGGTATCTACTGCCTGCGCCTGGTCATCATTTTCTACCCAGATCTGGCGATGTGCCCTGTCCACTCTCTTCACATGTTTCCAGGGTAACGCCAGCTCATTCGGTCCCTGAAAGTAGATAAGATGGGCCACCCCGGGATAGTCTGTGTCAAGCTGACTGAGCACAAGGTCGGCTAGCCGTGTTTCTTGCCTTGGGCTGATCACCCGAAAACGGAGAAGTTCAGAAAGCATTACCATGAATACGTCATCCTTGTCAGCCCAGCGCTGGACTATCGTGATGCAGCCATGGAAAACGGTTGTCCCTCGGCTATGATGAGATACATCACCAATCGGGATACCTATCCTGGCCGGGATTCCGCGTCAGGTTGTAGGCAGTTCCGCCGGCAGCCCCGACCACATAGACTTCCAGGTTGCCATCACGATCGGTTGAAAAGAGAATCCAGTTCCCGGCAGGGTTAATGGCGGGATCAAGATCCTGCCCGGGACTGTTGGTAATGTTGGTTTGTGCGCCGCCCGCATCTGTCATGGTAAAGATATCTGAGTTGCCGGTCCGGTCACTCACAAAGGCAAGCAGCGAGCCTCCGGTAAATCCGGCCGGAGAATGGTCGTTTGCCGGGTTGTTCGTCAGGTTTGCCAGGCCCGAGCCATCCGGCCGGACCTTGTAGATTTCCTGGTTGCCATCCCGGGTGGTCGTAAAGGCAATCCAGTCCTGTGCGCCCAGTAAGCCTCCAACCGAAAACCAGGTGGGGGCAAAGTCGTTGGCCGCATTGCTCGTCAGGTTGCGCAGCTCCGAGCCGTCGCGGCGCATCACATAAATCTCCTGATTTCCGTCCCGATTGGACGTGAAGGCGATCCAGTTCCCATCCGGTGACCAGACCGGCTGCTGATCATCCCCGGCGTTGTTGGTCAGGTTCAGTGGCAAACGACCGTCCAGGCCGGCAAGATAGATTTCGTTGTTTCCATCCTGGTTCGTCACATAGGCAACCTGCACCCCATCCGGCGCCAGGGCTGGCTGCACATCCTGGGCTGCATTACTTGTGAGGCGGGTCAAGCCCTGGTTAGAAAGATTCAGCGCATAGATCTCGAAGTTACCGTCCCGGTTGGTGCTGAAGAGCATCGTGCCCGCCAGACTGGGTGGCACCGGGGTTGGAGAGGCGGCGGGCGGGCTTGTGGGAGGAACCAACGTTGCCGTAGGCGCAATCGTGGGCGCAATTGTAGGGACAAGTGCCGTCGCCTGCGCGGCTGTGGCAGTCAGCGAAGGATTATTTGCGTCGCAGGGATTCAGGTCCCTGCCATCGACGATGCCATCATCGTCCGAGTCGGGGTCGAGCGGCCGCGGGCAGGTCTCGTTCTCCTGCCCGTCCAGCAAGCCATCCCGGTCGGTATCGGAGTTGAGCGGGTCGGTGCCGATCCGCACCTCATCGCCATCGCGCAGACCATCTCCGTCCGTATCTGGATTGCGCGGGTCAGTGCCGCGGGCAATCTCATCCCCGTCCAGCAAGCCGTCACCGTCAGTATCCGGGTTGCGCGGGTCGGTCAGATGGACCTGGAGCTCGTCGCCATCCTCCAGCCCATCGCTATCTGTATCCCGGTTCAGCGGATCGGTCAGGTGCGTATTGACCTCCTCCCCATCCGTAAGACGATCGCCGTCGGTGTCCGGGTTGAGGGGATCGGTGCCCAACGCGGCTTCCCGGTCATTGGTCAAACCGTCGCCGTCCGAGTCGCCGGAGCCGGAGAGCGCTGCCTGCGTCTGATTGAATGCAGCCGTCTGCGTGGCCCGGGCAGAGGTCGGTAGGCCGCGCAAGGGTATGAGGAGCAACAAGCACAACACAAGAAATCCGATCACCCCGACCGGCACCACCCAGAATGGGATGAATCCTTTTTCGCTGACCTGCCCGGCGAGCTCTGTGGTCTCGTTCGCCGTGGACCGGACGGTGACTCGAAACGGATAGGTCTGTTCGTTGCCGACAATCGGGCGCGCTCGTAACCGGCTGCGGAATGAGTAGACTCCCTGTTCACCGGCTGCCACCTGAACCCGTTCGCCCACCGGAATCTCGACATACGAGACCTCCACGCGCTGCGTGCCAGTTTGCGGACCGGGACGTGCAACCTGCACTCCTTTCTCGAAGATCAGCGCATTTTCTGTGCTTTGAAAATTAAGGGTATAGGTATCGACCGTGTTGCCTTCATTATTGATGACCAGCCGCCCGAACTGACCTCCCTCGAGTAAGCCCGGCTCGAGCGACGTGGAGAACTGCGAGAACGCCGAGATCGTCAGGATACATTCCACTTCCGTGGTCTGGCTTGGGAACAACTGGCTGACAAATTGGATCGTAAAGGGTCTTCGCCCGGCCATCGCCTGAGGCGAGCGAGGGATCTGAAGACTGATCTGAATCTCCGCGCTGGTGTCGGGGTCCAGCCGGGTCACGGTAGAGTTGGTGGAGATCCAGGTCGGCGGCAATCCGATCACGTTGAGACGAAAGCTGTCTTCCTCCGCACCGCGGTTTTGCAGCAGAATGGGAATGTCGATGATCGAGCCCGGGCTCACAGAGAAGTGAACCGAGCCGAGCATCACCCCTATGCGCCCCCGCGATTGGTAGGCAGCCACGGTCAGGATACTGCGAGCGACCGCCGAGCGCTTGGGCTCGCTCTGACTGACCGCACGCACATCGAGCGGATACTGACCCACGCGGTTATCAGGGACCGCGCGCGGCTGGACGGTCAGAATGACTTGTTTTGCCTCTCCCGGACCCACACGGACAACCGGTGTATGGACAGTGACCCACTCAGCCGGAACCCCACCGACCAGAATATCCACGTAATCCTCCTCAGTGCCGACGTTCAGCACTGCAACATGGACCGTGACCCGGCTTTCGGGCGCCACGGTAATCTGATCTTCCTTGATCGCAACTTTGAGCGGTCCATCCTCCCTGTTCTGGTAGGCATTGCTGTTCATCGAAGTTTTCGACTCCTCTCGTATCGACCCCTAGCCACAGCTAGTCATCGAATTACTGGTCTTATTTTACCGCCAGAATTGGCAATACTCCCGGAGAACGCCCATGGAATCGCCCTCTACAAACTAACAAGGGCTCAATGGAAAGATCAAATATCCCGTCCGGGATGATCGATACAAAAGGGATATACCTGGAACCACATTGTGTCTTTATAATCGCCAGCGATGAATCATTATGGTTTCAATTTTCAATGGATGGCCGCCTGGCAGCCAGACCAGAAACCAGACCCCGCCGACGAGAAAGTTTTGGACTTCCTTGCCGAGTACGGGTTCAACTTTATACGCGTCCCGCTCGATTATCGGTTCTGGACTCACGATTTTGATTACTTTCACCCGGATGAGTCTGTGTTCTCTGTCATAGACGGGTATTTAGAAGCCTGCCAGTCACGGGGTATTCACCTGTCGCTTAGTCTTCACCGCGCGCCGGGTTACTGCACCAATGGGAACGACCTGGAGCGACACAACCTCTGGGGGGACGAGATCGCACAGAGCGCCTTTGTGTTTCTGTGGGAGACGTTCGCCACTCGATATAAGGGAATCCCGGATGAGTGGCTGAGCTTCAACCTGGTCAACGAACCGCCCCGCCCGGGAGCACATGGCATGACTCGCCAGAATCACGCCGCCCTCATCCAGCGCACGGTCACTGCCATCCGAGCCATCGACCCCAAACGCGAGATCGTCATCGACGGGCTCGGAGGTGGGTACCTCCCCGTGCCAGAGCTCGCCAATCTGGGGGTGATCCATAGCGGGCGAGGCTACCATCCCATGCCGGTGACGCATCACCGGGCAGGCTGGTGGGCGGATCACGTCAAAGCGCCCGCGCCGAAGTATCCGGGGCTGCAATGGCAGGGACGGGTCTGGGATCGCCTCGCCTTGCGCGACTCATACAAACCCTGGCGAGAGCTAGAGAAAAGAGAGGTCAAGATACACATCGGCGAATTTGGCTGCTTCAAGCACACCCCGGACGATATCGCCCGACGCTGGTATACCGATCTGCTCAGTATTTATAAAGATTTTGGCTGGGGATATGCCCTCTGGCAATTTCAGGGGCCCTTTGGGATCGTCCAGCATGGACGGCCCGGAGCGAGTTTTGAATTATTAAAGGGATATTCCGTTGACCGCTTCTTGCTGGATCTCTTGCTCGAAAGCCGAGTCCCCTGACGGATATCCGCCTGGGGACTCCAAACCTGCTCCCATCTCGCAGGCTTACTGCAGCGCAGACGTCAGCCGCGCCAGATTATCGAGGACTTTGACCAGCAGCGGGCGCCTCTGCCAGTTCTCCAGGTGCAGCTCGTGCGAATGGCAAAGATAGTCCACCGCGACCTTCTGCAGGTCGCTTACCACCCCGGTATCATAACAAACCAGCGTAATCTCGAGATTGAGCTCGAAGGAGCGGATGTCCATGTTGCTCGAGCTGACTACCCCGATGTCATCGTCGATGGTAATGAACTTCGAATGCAGGATCACCGGGGATTGGTAAAGAAAAATGCGCACGCCGGCTCGCAGTAGCTCTTCATAATAGGATCGCTGTGCGTGGAAGACCAGGAACTGGTCGCCGATCTCCGAGACGATCAGTGTGACCTCCACGCCGCGCTGGGCAGCGGAGGTGAGCGCCAGAAGGATGGTCTCATCCGGCACGACGTAGGGATTGGCAATCAGAATCTTCCTGCGCGCCGCGTGGAATAAAGCCACAAAAAGCATCAGATTGTTGTCATGCGTAAAACCGGGTCCGCTCGGCAGCACCTGGCACAGCGCATCCCCGGTAGCAGACGGGATGAGGCGCGTCTCCGGAGCGAACCGGCTGTCGAGCAGCTCCCCGGTCTCGGAATACCAGTCGGTGACAAATGCTGCGTTGAGCTCGCGAACGACGGGGCCAGTGACGCGGGCGCCGAGCTCGATGTAGTGGATCCCCTTCCGGATATTGGCACGTTTATGATACGTGTCCTCCACCAGGTTTTGCGATCCGGTAAAACCGACCGTCCCGTCCACGACCACGATCTTGCGGTGGTTGCGGAGGTCCGGACGGTTCCACTGGTGACCGGCTGGATCGATGGGAAGCATCAACTTCACAGGAATATCGGCGGCACGCAGACGCTTCAGCACGCGCCCGCTGTACCCGATGTTACCCAGGTGATCGATCAGCACCCGGCAAATGACCCCGCGCTGCCTGGCTCGCACCAGCGCATCGATGACCGGCGCGCCGATCTTATCGTCCGCAAACATAAAATACTCCACATGGACGTATCGTTTTGCCGCGTCGATATCCCGGACAATACATTCGACCGCCTCGACGTACCCCGTAATTAACTCCACACGGTTCCCGGCAGTCACAGGCAGCCCGCTGAGCCGTGCGATAAGCTGGACGAGCGGCTGGTAACGGGCAGGCACCGGTGGATCGATGAGATCCCTCAAAGCCGGAGTCTCCTGGGCAGCCTCCGCCAGGTCCTCAATCCGGTCATTCATGGCTTTTTGATGGTCCCGGCGCCACTTGGAGAGATCGGGGTTACCAAGAAATAAGAACAGGATCAGTCCAAAAAAGGGGGCAATAAACATGAGCAGAAGCCAGGCAGTTGCTTCCCCCGGCTTTCGGTTGGCAGGAATAAAGAGTAAGGCCCCGAAGCTGATGATATAGGACAGCAGCGCGGCAATCGCGAGCCAGTCCAAATTTGTAAGGAGGTTCGTTAAGTTATCCATTCATTGTCACTCGCCACATTACAGGCGCTTGAAGGATTGGATCGGATAGCAGCTTTTCTACCCGCTCATAGGAGAGCCTTCGCAATAGCTCACCCGGAACCAGAGATGTAGGTAGACTCTTCATATATATAGTATAACGCTGGGATACCGAAACTTGTCTCTTCCCAATCCGGTCGGTACCGGCGGCTACCGATAGAATAAGCGCAGCGATGATCATACAATTATCGAAACAAACAGGCTATATTCTTCATGAGAAAGCGAGCCAATTTTACGGGGCAGGCGCTGGTTTTCTTTCCATTAAGACGTTTTTCAACGGCCGCGCCCATTACACCAGCGAGGGTGGGCATCACGCGGCTGACGACCGCTCATACCTGATCCTGAATCACGGCCAGCCCTATACGGTCGAAATCGAGTCCGTGGAGCCGGTGGAATCCTTTTGTATTTTCTTTGCTCCTGACCTCGTGCAGACCGTATATCAGAATCTGGGAGAGTCCAGAGAACAGGCGCTCGACTCTGCCTTGCGAGACGGCTCCGCCAGCCTCACGTTTTTCGACAGGATCTATCCCCATGACGACCTGCTCTCCCCGACGTTACAAAGGCTGCATATGGCTTGCATGCGTGGCATAGCGGAAAAGGGGTGGTTGATCGAGCAATTCCATGACCTACTGGTTTCGCTTTTCAATGTTCATGCCCGCTCCCTGGTAGAAGCGAATGCCGTTCCTGCCGCCCGGCTCGCAACTCGAAAAGAGATATACCGGCGACTGTACTATGCAAAAGACTTTGCGGATGCATTCTTCACCACAAATATCACGATTGACGACATGGCTCGCACAGCCGGGCTTTCCACGAATCATCTTCTGCGCATGTTCCGTCAAGTGTTTCATCAGTCCCCTTATCAATACATCAAAAACCGGCGACTCGAGCATGCTCAGCACTTACTGCGCCTTACCGATCAGACGGTGACGGATATTTGTATCCAATCAGGCTTTGAAAGCCTGGGGGCGTTCAGCTGGGAATTCCGCCGCCGGACAGGTCTTTCCCCGCTGGCATACCGCCTGCAAAACAGGTGATTTTGAAGAAGCCTGTTTCCGCCTTTTCTCTATAATCACCGCCAGTATCGAATCTCAAAGAGAAAAGGTGAGTGATGAGCACAAACAATAACTTTGGTCTGTCACAGATCGATCAGGTTGCGCTGCCGGTCGAAGACATAGATCGGGCTTCGGCGTTTTATCAGTCGAAGCTAGGAATGAAATTTCTGTTCCGGGCGGGTGATCTCGTTTTCTTTGACTGCGGCGGAGTTCGCTTGTTATTGAGCCGGCCGGAGGGTAAAGAGACGGCGAATCATGCATCCATTTTATACTTCAAAGTCCCGGACATCCATCAGGCATATCAGACATTAACGCAACGAGGTGTGGACTTTGACGACGAACCACATCTCATCGCGGATATGGGAGACTATGAGATCTGGATGGCTTTTTTCCGCGACTCCGAGCAAAACGTCTTAGCGATTTCGAGTGAAGTTCCCCGGAACCCGAGTTAATCCTCTATACAGGAGGGAAACCGTTTAGTGATCCGTGGCTTCGACATCGCTGGCGTGTATTGCCAGGGGCTCCCCGCAGTCCGGGCACAACGCTTCAGCGGGCAGTGCCGCGGTCGCTTGCTTGCGCTCGATTGGATATCCGGCCCGGTACCACGCCATATACCCGCCGAGCAGGGCGAAGGCTCGATACCCCTGCTTCTCCAGAAATGACGCCACACGGGCGCTCGTAAACTCGTCTGGTCAGGTACAGTACGGGATAATTGTCTTGTTGCGCGGCAGCTCCCGAAAGCGTGTTTCGACCTGTTCCGGCGGGATGCGGATCGATCCCTGAATCGTACGGCTCATACTGGGCCAGACGTGCGCCGCGACCACATCCAGAATTATAGCCTCGCCGGAGTCCACCATCGCTTTCGCCCTCTCTACATCGATCCTGGGTCCTGCAACTCGTACTTTTGCCATAGTTCTTCCTCTCGACAATCATACGCGAAAACACGTCAAAAACTAGCGGGGAAAACCTTCCCTGTACGGGGAAATCCCTAATTGTCTCATTCGTAAATGGTCCATATCATTAGTACTCTGAGGGGCGTTTGATAGTGGCAACCGATATATTTCAGGCTAAAGGAGACCGTATGGGAAACTCTGACTTTTATGTGGATTACAATATCGAGGTGTCTGACGTGAGCGAGGGGTTCAAGCGCGAGACAGAACAACGATTGGAAGAGCTCGTTGGGGAGCATACGGATATCGTCGGCGCGGCGGTTGCGCTGGAGAAAACCGTCGATACACAGACGTACGATTTGTATCGTGTTCGGATCGTGCTCTACAAGCGCCCACAGGATATAGTGGTTATCAAAGAGGAAGCGGATCCTATGGTGGCGCTGAGAGAAGCGCTTCATACCATCGAAGAACAGGTCCGCGAATCGCGTGAAAAACTCGCCCAGAAGGATACCCATCGAGATAGTGAGATCGAATCCGTGTATTATGAATTGAGCGCGGATGAAATCTACGCGACCTACGCGAAAGGCTGGCAGCCCGAGGACGTGCTGCAGATGGACCACACCGAGATCGCCAGCCGCTTAATGATCGAACACGGACTGACCCAGGACGCGGCAGATTTTGCAGCTGACCAGATCCTGCTGGTTGCAGAACGGATTGATGATGGGGAAAGGTAATTAGAGGCGGCTTTACAGGCTGAGGGACGAATTCGGATCCTGCCGGGAACATGCGCGCATGTGTTCCCGGCTCAATTTTGTCGCTTGTTTGCGCTTCGCTCCGCCTTCGCTTTCGTTTGCAGTGCGCGACGGATACGCCCCCATGTTTCTTTGACCGCGTTTGCCTGATGGGAATCAACTTCTTGACGACTGTAACGCGCTTCCACGAAAGCCTCCGTCATAGACTGTATCTCCTCCTCCGATGCGTGTAAAGCGCTTTTGAGGTGAGCAGCATATTCAGCAGGTGTCTGTGAGGGCTGGCGCCCCATCCCCTGTTCGGCGCTGCGCTGCAGCATTGCCAGATAGAAAAAGAAAATCTGCCGGCGCGGATCGAGTGCCCTTACGTTGATCCATTCACGGGGCCGCAGCATGCCCTTCGTCTCCAGCCGCGAAACGATACGTTGCCATCCATCAGCGATCGCCTGCGCCAACGTGACACGTGCTTGTCCCGCGTTCCTGTATAACCACTGCCATGCCAGCATGAGCCAGTTTGTGATGCGGGCCTTACGCAGTGCGGCGCGCACGCCGCCGTGCTGCCTGACAAAGTGAACCACGGCGAATAAGATGATCGTTGCCAGCGATCCCCACAAAAGGATAGAGCGGATCAATATCCAGAGCTCACTGGGCGCCGGAGGCGCGGACGCTTCCACGGGCGGGAACGTGGGCAGCGGCGGGGGCGGAGGCGCGGAGGTCATCGGTTCGCCGCGCACCAGCAGCATCGGCAGGCTGAGCAGCAACGCGACAAGCACCATCAACATCTGCCCGATAAAGAGCAGGATGCCAAAGAGAAAGCTCAGCAGGCTGGCTAGTAAAGAGAACAGTCCCAGGCTGTCGCCGGCGGGAAGGAGGCTAATGAAGAATGCCAGCCCCAACAGGAAGATCAGGCTGTAAAGCCCCCATTGCCGGACCAGATGACTCGACGTGATCGGGATACGCTGTTTCAGCCAGCGCGTCTGCAGCGACAGCAGCCGGCCGAGGCTAAGCAGAGCCAGTCCGAACACAAAGTAAAGCAGCGCGCCTGCCTCGCCTCGAGAGAACTCGTTTAGCTCAAGGCTGGATTCGCCATTGAGACTGGGGACTACCGTCCGAAGGTTAATGCGCGCCAGGCCGGTCAGAGCCACCAGGATCGTGCCCACGCTGAAGGTCAGGCTCACCAGGCGCTGCCGGGCAGGCGGCACATCGCTGCGCGCGGCGATCTGCTCGGTTTCATCGTTCAGGGCAAGTTCCTGGTCGAGTCCCATCTCATCCAGCAATCGCAGGAACTGGCCTGTGACAGACCAGACCAGCAGTGCCAGCAAGGCGCTGAAAAGATACTCGGCGGTCAGTAGGTGCCCGAAGATACCGCGCCCAAGCAAGGCAAGGTCGCTGCTAAGAGCATCAAGTCCACCCGCATAGGAAAGCAATAATCGCAAAACGATGAGGATGACGATCCATTGTGAGCCAAGAGCCATCCACCATTCCGAGCTTAAGGGGGTTAGCGATTTGAGTGATCGATGGCTGTAGAGCCGGTCCAGCACAATGAACAACAAGACGCCTGCCAGCAACCCGGAGCGCCATCCGGGCGCGACAGAACGAATGAGGCTGATCAGGGTCATGACCCCGCAGACCATCATCAGAAATACCAGCAGAGCAGCCAGGCGGCGAAAACCGATTTCTCTCCGGCGAGCATTGACAGTTTCAGGATTCATGCGCCTCTTCCGCTTTGCATCCACAGGCTGAGATCACGTTCCGTAGCGATGTCAATCACCGGTATTCCCAGCACCGCTGCACGCTGGCGGCCGGCTTCGTCGGCTGTATCCCGTCCAGCCAGGATCAAGAGCGGGTTCATGCCCGCACGCCGCGCCTGATAAAGCTCATCCAGCACATGCTCACCTATCAATCCGCTGATGACCATCAGCGTGGTGCCCCAGGGGAGCTGGAAGCGCTGTGTCTGGATGAAGGGAGCCAGCAAGGGGACATCCGCCGACTCCGCTCGCGCCAGGATCTCAAGCAGCTGCATCAGGTGGCGTTTTCCTTTGCGGGGCGGCACCACCGGCGGCTGGCCGTCTATTGTCAGCGGATCGCGCCCGTTCACGAGCAGGCCCACCCGTTGTTTTCGCTCTACGATCCAGTTGGAGAGTGACGCAGCGATCACGATCGCCAGCTCCGTGGAGTCGATCCGGCTGCGGTAATAGTAGTCGTCGGCGCGGAGATTCAAAAGGACGCAGGTCGATAGCGCAATAGAGGGCTCGAACAGTTTCACCTGTAACCGGCCGCTCGAAGCGGAGGACTTCCAGTCGATCCTGCGCAGGGAGTCGCCGGAGGTATACGCGCGCTTGCCAAAAAGGCGTGTTGGATCCTCGAAGAGAGGCAGGCGATGCCGCAGCGTACCCTGCGGCGACTGGGAGGGTAATTCCGCGGAGGTGAAGGTGACGATCCTCGGATAGACCACCAGCGCCTCAGCGGGGGTTTGCGCCATGAGCGCATCACTGAAGCCCAGGATATCGCCCGTGGTCATGGAAAGCGGTCCGATCGGATAGTAACCGCGCTTGCGCGCCTCGACGGTATATGCAAAATTGGCTGTCGCGCGCGGACCGAGCTGGATCACCGATTGAAAACTGTTCGGGCCCACGAGCGCCACCGGAAGGCTCTCGCGCAGCTCCAGCCACGGGACAGGCAGCCAGCCTTTATTTTCCACCTGCAGATCAACCTGAACTTCCTCTCCCAGAAAAGCATGGTGGGTAAACTCGCGTCGGGTTTGCAGCTGGGTGACCGCCCGGCGGCTCCACCACAGCCCGGCTGCCAGAGCGCCGACCACGAGATAGATCAGAGTTAAAGCAAAACCTCCCCGCAGAAAAGCAGCGATCACTAAAAGTAATACCAGCAGAGGCAGGAACGTGCCAACCATGGCTAAACGATTAACGACTCACATCGCCAAGCTCGAGCGTTGTTCTTTCGAGCACGCTGCCCAGGATCGTGTGCGCGGTCTGCCCGCGCAGCTCTGCCTCCGGCTTGAGGATCAGGCGGTGGGCAAGCGTCAGGGGTGCGAGCACCTTGATATCGTCCGGCAGGACGTAGTCACGTCCCCGGATGGCTGCCAGCGCCTGCGCCCCTTTCAACAATGCTAGGCTGCCGCGCGGGCTGACACCCAGAGACAGGTCGGGATGGAGCCGTGTGGCTTCCGACAGCGCCACGATGTAATCTTGCAGGGTGTTATCTACGTTTACTTCCCAGATGCGCTTTTGCAGGTCCAGCAGCTGCTGACCATCCACTACCTGGCGGATTTTGGTAATCGGATGTTCACGCCAGAGATTGGTCAGAATCCGGCGCTCGTCAGCTCGAGAGGGATAGCCGATCGAGAGTCGCATCAGAAAGCGGTCCAGCTGCGCCTCCGGGAGAGGAAAGGTGCCCTCATACTCGATCGGGTTCTGTGTCGCCAGCACCAGGAACGGGCGCGGCAAATCGCGTGTCACCCCGTCCACTGTCACCTGTTGTTCCTGCATCGCTTCCAGCAAGGCAGCCTGGGTGCGCGGTGTGGCACGGTTGATCTCATCTGCCAGCAGGATATTGACGAAGATCGGCCCGGGCTTGAACTCGAACTCACCGTTTTTCTGGTTGAACACAGACACGCCCGTGATATCGTTGGGCAAGAGGTCAGGCGTACACTGAATGCGCTTGAAGCCAATCCCAAGGCTGGCGGCGATGGCGCGCGCCAGCATCGTCTTGCCGGAGCCAGGCACGTCCTCGAGCAGCACATGCCCCTCGCACAGCAGCGCCACCATAACATATTCGATCGCCTGGCGCTTGCCGACGATGACCCGCTCGACGTTTTCGATCAGGGGCGCAACAAACTTGACAACACTATCCATATTTAATTCCTTGGTTCCAAGAGAGTTACAGCGTCATTATATACGCATCCGGGGAGCGCGGCTGAAGCCACTTTCCAAAAATTAAGACCACACCCGGGATGTGGTCATCAAATGAGCAGGACTAGCTCTCAGAACGCAGATGATTGGTCACAAAGTACAATCACTGCATGTGACTTTTCACGAGAAGTTGCAAGGCATTGGCTAAGACGGCAACCGCTTTAAAGTAATCACAGAACAAAATGTGCTCATTCGGTGTGTGGTCCAGCGCAGAATCCCCAGGGCCGTATACCAAGCCCGGACATTTCCAGATGGGTGCAACGATATTAAGGTCACACGTTCCTGTCTTATAGACAAAACGCGGCTCCCCACCCTGTGACCGGATCCCGCTTAACAGGGCGCGGACCAGTCGATTGTTCTTCTCCCCTGCCCAGGCGGGCACCGCGTATCCAAGCCGCCGCACCTGTGCATCTCCGGCGAGAACCTCCAGATTTTCATACCAGGCATCCGGTGACACGTCCGGGGGCAGCCGTACGCCAATCCTCATGTGCGCCCATTGCTCAAAATCATTAGAGGCAGAGTCCATGCTGCGCAATGTCAGTAATAGCTGATCGAAAGCTTTCCGCCGATCACTGTTAAGCGTCTCCACATATGCCTTTATGTTCAACCAGAGTGCAATGGCGGCTTCGGGAGCCGTCTCAGCGCCGCTGGCAGTGTGGGCCTGCGAGCGTCGGATTTTGATCTCAGCCCAGGCACTCCCTTTGTACCCCAGGGCTATTCGATCCCATTGATTCGGCTCGCCGATGATGGCATAGTCCGGCTGATACCTTGCTGCTAGATAGCGCGCGCCCTCAGAGTCGCGTTCCTCCTCCACCGCGCCGATCACGACAAATTGCCAACCTTCCATTACGCCGACCCTGGCGACCGCGTCGGTGAAGCTTGCCAGTGGACCCTTTGCGTCCACCGTCCCGCGCCCGTACAGCGCGACATCATCCTGATGGACATTGATCTCACCCGGTACTGTATCCACATGGCCAAGCAAGACCACCTGTCTGGGTCCGATCCCCATCAGCCCTACTGCATTTCCCGCCTCGTCGATGAAGGCGTCTTTGTAACCGAGGGACTTCATGTGCGCGACGAGCCACTCGGCTGCTCGACGCTCCCGGCCAGAGGGGCTGTAGTGCGAAACCAAACCAATCAGAGTTTCGAATTCATTCATCGCCTGGCTCGGTGGTAAGGACTTCGCTCAGCACATCCACCAGACAATCTAGCTGCTGATAGGTGATCACCAGCGGCGGCAACAGACGGATCACCGTCATTCCCGCATTCAAGACGATGACTCTTCTTTTCTGCAGTGCCGTGATGTAGTCTGCCACCTTGTGTTTCATCTCGATGCCGATCATCAATCCCAAACCACGGATTTCACGAATATACGGGGATTTGAGGCTCTCCAATTTCTTCATGAGATAGGCTCCCTTGACCGCTGCCTGATGTAGTAAGTCCTCTTCGTTCATGATCTCGAGTGCCGCGATCGCCGCCGCACAGGAAAGCGGGTTTCCCCCAAACGTGGAGCCATGCACGCCTGGCATGAGGTTCTTAACGTCCCTGCCAATCAGCACGGCGCCCATGGGAACACCGCCCGCCAGAGACTTCGCACATGCCAACAGATCGGGCGTAATGCCATAATGTTCGATCGCAAACATCCTTCCCGTGCGCCCAAACCCGGTCTGGATCTCGTCGATGATCAACAGCGCGCCGCGTTCATCACAAATGACGCGCGCTGCCTGAAGATATTCGGCCTTCGCGGGATACACGCCCCCTTCACCCTGGACGACTTCCAGGATCACCGCCGCGGTTTCCTCCGTTACAGCATTCTTCAGAGCTTCGATGTGAGTGTACGGGACATGACTGAACCCTGGCACCAGCGGCTCAAATCCTTCGCGATATTTCTTGTTGAATGTGGCTGAAAGCGATCCATAGGTTCTCCCATGGAAACCTCTCATCGCAGCGACGATATTTTTTCGTCCGGTGGAGATACGTGCAAACTTAAGCGCCGCCTCGACGGCTTCCGTCCCCGAATTGCACAGAAAGACCCGATCCAGACCATCGACCAGGGAGGTGATCTTCTTCATTAACTCAGCACGTTTATCATTCGGAAAACTTTCGAACAATGTAATCAATGTTGAGGCCTGCCTGTAGAGCGCCTCCGCAATTTTAGGATGCGCGTGACCGAGGTTCGCGACACCGTGCCCCGAGGAGCAATCCAGATATTCCATGCCATTCGCGTCGAACAGCGATGCACCCCGCCCGCGCACGATGACCAGCGACTGCTTGGCATATGTCCCGGCGGAATTTCGTGTTTCAATATCGATGATTTCCTGCGTATTCATTGGATGACCGTCCCATTGCCTGCCAGCGCAGCTGAGATTGGACTCGAGATGCGGCCATCGGCAATAACCACGCGGCTCACGCCGCCCCGCAACGCCTCTTCTGCACCCAGAACCTTTTTCTTCATTCGACCCTGCGCGTCCTCCACTGCGGCAGCCAGCCCGCTCTGCGGGAGCTGCCGGATGACAGTTGACTCGTCCGGGAAGCGGCGCATCAGACCGGGCACTGCCGTCAATAGGATCAAGGTTTCCGCCTTCAAAGCGGAGGCGACCATCGCCGCAGCGCGGTCCGCATCCACGTTGAGCGCTTCCCCCTTTTCACTGACCGCGACCGGTGCAATCACAGGCAAGACCCCAGAGTTCAGTAGCATACACAGCAGCTCCTGATTTACGGTGGAAATCTTCCCGGTGTAATCATCGCGGATCATTTTCCGTTTGCCGTTTTCCACACTTTGAATAGACTCCTTTCGAGTGGCTTGCAGGACTCTTCCGTCTAACCCGGACAATCCAAAGGCGTTGATTCCCAGCATCTGCAGCTGTTCCACCAACAGCGAATTGACTTTGCCATTCACCGCCATGAGAAAAATCTCCAGCGTTTTCCTGTCGGTATAACGCGAGGTAAACCCGGAAGGGGATGTAATCATCCTGGCAGGCGCGCCCAGCGCTTCGCCCAATCCGTTCGCTTCCGCCGAGCCACCGTGGAGGAAGACAAGTCTGCTCCCCTCAGCCAACAATACCGCAGCGTCCTGACAGATCGCGGAAAAGTCCACGCCTTCCGTGCCGCCGAGTTTAATGACGATGATCGATTGATTCATTGTTCTCCATTCCAAACGGTGGTCTCGATATGAGTGAGAAGAGCGATCACTCTACTCGACCATCGGGTGATGATTTAGATAGGATGCAAGCCCATAAATTCCAGACCCGCGGTTTCCTCCCAACCCATCATCAGGTTCAGACACTGCACTGCCGACCCGGCTGCTCCCTTCATCAAATTATCGATCGCGCAGATAGACACGATACGCCCGCTGCTCTCGTCCAGTTCAAAGCCCAGATCGGCAAAATTTGTGCCGGCAAGAATTTTCGGTTCCGGCACTCGATAAATTCCACGCCCCTCCTTGACTATACGCAGGAAAGGGTTCTCATTTGCCACAGCCCGATAGGCTTTCCATAAATCTTTTGTAGTCACACCTGGCTTCACGTTTGCATGCGCCGTCGCCAGGACGCCCCGTACCAGATCGACAGCAGTCATGGTCAGCGAGACACATTCGGCAGGCAGACACATCTCTTGAATGACCTCGGCGGTGTGACGGTGCCCAAAGGCAGAGAAGGTCCGGATCACATTGGCACGCTCGGCATGATGGGAGCCGGCATTCCCCTCAGCACCCGACTCGGAGGAACCTACCTTTATTTCAACGATGACCGGAGCAGATAGATCGAGCAGACCGGCACGCACCAGCGGCAAAAGGGCGAGATTCGCAGCAGTCGCATTACAGCCTACCCCACTGACATAGCTGGCGTGCGCCAAATCAAGGCGATGCAGCTCCGGAAGTCCATATACAAACTTGCTTAACCATTCAGGCGCAGCATGCTTCCCGCCATACCATTTTTCATAGGCAGCCGCCTCATGTAACCGAAAATCGGCCGAGAGATCGATAATCTTTGAGGCGAGCCCCGCATACCGATCGATGTGACGCTGAGCCTGTCCATGTGGCTGGGCGAGAAACAGGATATCGACCGGCTGGAGGGCTGCCGGATCGCTAAACTTAAGCTGTGTGCGCTTGCGGAGATTGGGATGCACCTGGAACAGGTACTCCCCCAGATGCGATCGTGAGGTGACCTGCTGGATTTCAACGTGCGGGTGACCCAGCAATAGCCGCACCAGCTCCCCACCTCCATATCCCGACCCGCCGACAATGGAGACTGTCGTCATGAAACGTACTCCCTGCTCGCGACCCGAATAAGGTAATCCACAATCTCACTCGCGATGTCGATCCCGCTCAAGGGCTGCATGGTATGAAACTCCATCGTGTGATTGATCTCGTTCACAATCAGACCGCGTTCGGAATGTTCGACCAGATCCACTGCCAGCACCCCGCCGCCGACAGCCTGCGCCGCGCGCAGGCTGAGGTCTTCGATCTCAGGAGTAATGGGACAAAGCTCGCCTTCGCCGCCGCGCGCCGTGTTCGTAATCCAATGCTCGGACTTGCGATACATGGCGGTCAGCACATTTTCCCCGATCACCACCACGCGGATATCACGCCCGGGCTTTTCGACGTATTCCTGAATGTAGAACACGGAATGCTGCACCGACCCGAGTGTGGATTTATGCTCAAGCACCGCTTCTGCCGCGTCACGGTCGTTGATCTTTGCCAGCAGCCTTCCCCAGGAGCCAACCACCGGCTTGAGCACCACGGGGTAACCGAACGCCTCGATCGCCTCAAGAGCAGCTTCTGGGGTAAAAGCAGTTGCATTGCGCGGCTGCGGAATTCCATCGCGCGCCAGCGCAGCACTTGTGATCAGCTTATCACCACAGGTCTCTGCGACCTCGGCGCTGTTCACAGTTGGCACGCCAAATGCGTTCAATAGTCGCAACGCATACAGCCCGCTGTTGTAGCTAATGCTTCGCTCCAGCACCGCGCCATATTGCTGCCACGGGGCAGGATCGCTCAGGTCGAAGTGGATCATCCGATCATCGAGCCGGTCATAATCGATGCCGCGTTTTTCGAGGGCTCCGAAAATCCACTTTTCCTCGACGCGCACACGGGAATAAAGCACGCCTATCTTCAATGATGGTTGCATCGGTTCTCCTTTTAGACCAAAGGCAATGGACCATAGATTATCCATCGTCCATCGTCTATTCCCCCCAATCTTCCTCTTCCATGGGCGCGAGCTGGACCGCAGCAGGCTCAAGCGCCGTCACCTCAAGATCCACACCGCAATCGGGACAGACAATGATCTCACCGACTTCCGTGTTCTCAGCCAACGTAATTTCTGCTGCACACTCGGGACAAGAAACTGTAGACATGACTTAATCTCCTTTAGGGTTTGGTTTTGGGCTCAAAGTCTCCAGACTTTGAACCTTTCAAAGGGACGGGTTTTCGGATCTCAGAAGCCGTCGAGCTTCAGAAATTTGATTTTTCACCGCTTGAGAAGCTGTCCCGCCGACTGCGCCTCTTCTTTCCACCGATTTCTTCGCGTCGAAGACTTCAAAAACATCTGCCTCAAACGGACCAAGAGCCTGCCACTCACTCAGGGTAAGCTGGTCAAGCTCCACACCTTTTTGTAGAGCGAGTTGGACCGCTTTGCCTGTGACAGTATGTGCTTCGCGGAACGGCATTCCTTTTAAGACCAGATAATCTGCCAGGTCGGTCGCCAGCATAGAGGAGTCAATAGCTGCCAGCATTCGATCTTTATGAACAGACATAGAATTGAGAGCAGCCGCCAGCACCGGCAGAACCGTCAGCAGTGTATCTGTTGCCTGAAAGACAGGCACTTTGTCTTCCTGCAAGTCTTTATCGTACGCGGAAGGCAGTCCTTTCAATGTAGCCATGAACCCCGTGAGCAGCCCGATCATCGTTCCAGATTTTCCACGTGCCAGCTCGAACACATCGGGGTTTTTCTTCTGCGGCATCAGGCTGGAGCCGGTGGCATACGCATCACTCAGCTCGATAAATCCAAATTCAGCCGTTGTGAACAGAACCATTGTTTCTGAAAGCTTGCTCAGATGCACTCCGCACAGACTGCAGCAAAATAGATATTCCGCAACAAAATCGCGATCTGAGACGCCGTCTATGCTATTATGGCTGGCTGCGTCGAAACCGAGCGAATGAGCTACCGCTTCGCGATCGATTGGAAAGGCGGTCCCTGCCATAGCGCCGCTGCCAAGCGGACAAATCGCCACCCGGTTTCGGAGGCTCTGCAGCCGTTCACGATCGCGTTGCAACGGCCAGAAATGACCCAGCAGCCAGTGAGCGAAGGTCACTGGCTGAGCGCGCTGGAGGTGGGTATACCCGGGCATCAGCGTCGTGCTGTGATCCTCAGCCAGGTCCAGCAGCACAGATTGAAGACCTTGAATTGCACGATCCACAAGGGGCAGGGAATCCAGTACCCACAGACGGAGATCGGTCGCGACCTGGTCGTTGCGGCTGCGGCCCGTGTGAAGCTTGCCAGCCGTGGGCCCGATGAGCCCGCCGAGTCTTCGTTCCACCGCCGGATGGATATCCTCGTCGTCCTCAAGAAACGTGAATTTATTCTCGCGGAACTCTCTGGCAATCGCT
>DATHTH010000331.1:0-4229 GCA_035463495.1 Anaerolineales bacterium
GCAAGCTTCGACTCGCGTTCCCCCACATACTCCTCGATATTGAGCAGGAGAGCGTTGAGGGTCTGGTTGACTTCAGGGCTGATCACGCTCAGGGCGGCAATTCCGCGGCGGAGATCGGTAAATGCATCCTTGCCGCGCGCGGGGGCCTCTTTGCTTTTGAGAAGGTCATCGATTTCATCTTTGCGCCTGCTGGCTTCCTCCAGTGTCAGGTCGAGCACTGGCTTTAGATGCGGATACTTCAGGGAAAACTCTTCCACCTTTTGTTTCAGTAGCCTGAGAGTCCGCTTTGTGAAGGCGGTGCCGGCTTCGGTCGCGGCTGCGCTGCGGGCAAGTTCGATAAGTAGATTGAGCTCCACAATGACCGCCTGCTTGGGTGTGATATTTTGCTCCTTTTGCAGGTCATCGCGAATCTTCAGAAGCCCCTGCTGGATCAGCGATGACTCAGTCCCTGCGGTTATGACAATATCGAACAGGGCAAGGGAAAATTGCTGGGACGGGATATAGGAGGGTAGCCTCCTGAGTTCCTTGGTGAACCCGCGTAGAATTGGATAGCGATAGAACCAGCCCGGGATACGGGACGGCTCGTCCCGTTTTTTGGATGTCAGCCCGCGGATGACGGGATGATCGTAGAACTGGGCTTTGAGGTTCGGGTTAGCGAGCATTTCATGGATGGCCTCTTCCATATCGCGCGCCCGTTTGTCCAGCCGGGTGTTGATCCACTCCTGGATCTGGATGATGGTCAGGCTGAGCACGACCCAAACGAAGATCAAGCCAATGGCAACCTCGATTATGGTGCCCAGGTTCATAGGACCTCCTGTCGCGGAAAAGATGGAGGACCTCCTCACCCGAAGGTAGAGGAGGATGGCGAGCCCGCCCGGCTAATAGGAAGCGATCGCTGACTTCTTGTCTGTAAAGGTATCGATGTACATATCGAACCCACTGGTTTCGAAGGCAGTTTTAGTTTCCGGGGATAAGTTGAGCAGCTTCAGATGCGGAGATTTATAGGTGCCTGCGCTGATGCCTTTTCTCATCTGCTCGTCACTGAGATTGGCATCCGGATGCCTGGCACGGAGCTGGTTGAAGATGGAGTGCAGAGCCCGCAAGCCGGCGCTGCTGACGAAGGGAGCGTGCGAGAGGTCTACGAGAATGTAACGCGCGCCTTCGTCTATCAACTTTTTTGCGGCCGCCTCGAACTGGTCATACGTCGAGGAATCGATATTCCCATCCACGTGCAGGACTGTCACTGGCACGCGTCCACTTTCCGTCGTTACTTTGATTTCCATGTTCTCCTCCGCGAGAGCGTTCCTTTTTAAGATCGGGATAGGGCTAGTATATAGAAGTGTGGGATAAATTTCAAGCCCTCGCCGCGTCACTGGTTAGGCAGACGAGCGGCTTCTATCTGATCCTGGTAATGAGACTGGTTTACCAGATAAATACCGACGAGAGCGATCCCCCCGCCCAGCCCCTGCCAGATGCTCGGGATCTCGCCGAGTAACGGGATGGCGAGCAGGGTAGTGACCACAGGCTGCAGGATCATGGTGGGTGACACAATCGAAGCAGGCAGATGCCCGAGGGCATAAGCAAGCGCCATGTACCCGATCAACTGCGAGACGACAGCCGTAGCCACGAAGACGAACCATGTCTGGGCAGGATAGCCGGTCATTGGGTGGTCCAGGACCTGGTTGATCGCAAAAAGGCTCAGGCTTGCTCCGACGCCCACGAACCAGATGTGGCTGATCGGATCGAAGTGCACGCGGCTGCGCTCGGTCACCAGAAAGTAGCCACCATAGAAAACTCCGGTAAAAATCGCCATGGTATCCCCGATCCCCAGGCGCGGGTGCAGGATAAAATCGGTTCCCATGATCAGCGCGGCGCCAAGCAGAGTGACCGTCAGGCCGCGCCAGAACGCGGGCGACAGCTTTTGTTTGAAGATCAGCCACGTGCCCAGCGCGACCCACAGAGGCGCCGTGTTCCCCAGCAGGGTCGCGTTCGCTGCCGTGGTATAGGAAAGCGAGGTAGTCCAGAGTCCCAGGTCGCATGCGGTGAAGAATCCGGCAACCAGAGGAAAAAGGACGAGTGTGGGCTTCATCGAGCCATGTGTCCTCAACCGCGGCAGGAAAAACGGCAGCAATAAGAAAATGGAAATGAATAGCCGGTAAAAGGCAGTGACGGGACCCGGCGCGTTTGCCCAGCGGACGAACATCGCGGATAGGCTGAGCGCGAGGATCCCGATGCCCAGTGCAAGATAGGCAAGCAGGGTTTTGTTTTGCGGCATCGTATTGGATTTCCGGTTGGGGGTAAAGGTCTATCGTACCTGAAGGTGATCCAGAAATGCGGGAAGCTCATGCAGTGAGGAGAGGCTGCCATCCGGCTGAATTGACGCCAGGTCATCAGTCCTCCGTCCGGCGCGGCGGCTGAGCCAGATGGCATACAGCCCGACCTGCTGTGCGCCGCGGACATCGGCATCAAGGTTATCACCGACCATGACTGCCTCGGCCGGCAGGAAATACCAGTTCGAGAGTGCCAGCTCAAAAATGCGTGGATGCGGCTTACGATAACTGCAAGCCGCCGAGGTGAGAACGAAATCGAAATACTGACCGATACCGAACCGGTGCACGAGCTGCTGCACATCCTGGTCATCGCCGGCATTCGAGATCAAGCCCAGGCGATAGCCGCTTTCCTCGAGTTTCTTCAAGGTGGGCAGCGTATCCTCTTCCAGGATCCAGTTTGTCTGCGTCACGGCAAAGAGACGGTCGAGTGCCGCCCGCAGGGTCTCCTCCGAGACATCTCCATACCCTTTGTCGGCGAGGACATCCCTCAAGACAAAGGAGTACGTGGTTTCGAGCAAGTCCTTTTCACGCTTTTTGAAGTATGAGTCGAGCCGCTTTCGGAACTCGCGCGGGAAGGTGGAGAGGTTCAATTCCATGCCCTGCTCGCGCAGGAAGTTGGTCAAAGCTTCGTCAGCCTGAGCTGTTATCGCCTGCCAGGCGCCGCGCTCGTACATGAGCGTCCCGCCCAGGTCAAAGAGAACCGCGCGAAGGAAATTCCGAGGCATGCTGAATTGTATACCATACCTGGAGACGATACAGGTCCAGCCGTTACTTTTTCCCGTTTCCCTCTTCCGGCGTGGGCGGGCGTTGCGGCAATGTCGTCACCAGCACTTTGTCCACCCTGCGACCGTCCATATCCATGACTTCGAATTTCAAGCCGTGCCACTCGAAACGGTCAGCTGGCTGTGGCACCCGGCCCAGTGACATCATCACAAAGCCGCTCAAGGTTTCGTATTCATCTTCATGGGGCAACAAGGGCAGCTCGAAGATTTCCTTGAATTCGTCCACCTCGAGCATGCCATCCAGCAGCCACGAGCCGTCCGAGCGCTGGGTGGCTTGCGGCTCTTCGATCTCCATTTCGCCGACGATCTCCTCCAAAATGTCATTGATGGTCAAGAGTCCCTGCAGCGCTCCGAACTCATCGATGACCAGGAGCATATCCGTACCCTTCTCTTTGAAAAGCTCGAGGGCCCGGGAGGCAAACATCGTTTCGGGCACAAAGAAAGCCGGCTTGAGCACGTTTTTGAGTACGATCGGTTCATGGTTCAAACTCTGCACGAGCAGATCCCTTGCTTTGACGATACCCACGATTGCATCCAGGGAACCCTGCCGCACCGGGAAACGCGAAAAGTTCGATTGAGCCAGCTTCTCACGGATCTCTTCGAGCGCGTCCGCAATATCGAGCCAGACCACGTCCGGCCGGGGGGTCATGAGTGAGTACACGCGCTGGTCGGCGAGGCTGAAGACGCCCTCCACCATGTCGTGTTCTGACTCTTCGAAGACGCCAGCCTGTGTTCCCTGGTCGATCAGGAGCTGGATTTCTTCTTCCGTCACCGGCGGCTCATTTCCCGGCTCGATTCCCATGAGTTTCAGGGTAAAGTCCGTGATGCGACCCAGGAGCCAGACAAATGGCTTAAACAGCCTGGATACCAGCAGCATCGGTCCCGCCAGCATTGACGCCAGCCGCTCCGGATTATGCAGAGCGATGCGTTTGGGGACCAGCTCTCCAAGCACAATGGAAACGAATGTGATGGCGATAACTACAATTCCCAGGGCAAGTGCATCGGCGTACGCCGCGATCGCCGGAACGCTCCGCAGTAATTCGCTCAGGGGAACGGCCAGTCTTGCTCCACCGACCGCACCCAGAAACACACCGACGAGGGTGATGCCGATCTGCAC
>DATHTH010000332.1:0-7851 GCA_035463495.1 Anaerolineales bacterium
TTCATCCAGGGCCTGGCGTATCCTGACACGCCGAGCTCCGAGCAGTATCACCCGAATTCCATCGAAGCCAATGCTCGCCTGGCGACCTTCCTGGATCTGCTGAACAATACGCCTCCCGATCAGCTTGACTTCGATGCCGAATATCAGAAACTGATCGACGACATCAACACCATCTATAACAAGTAAGAAGCACGTGTATAATTTTGGGCGGACCGGGTGACTCATCCGGTCCGCCCAACTCAAGCCACTCGAGAAAGGAAATTTCTATGTTTGAGCAACTTTCCGATTTCCGTAGATCATTGCCTTCCTTAAAATCGTTTAGACATCTATCGCCACTGGCGCGGCGAGAGCTCAAATTGGGGACATACTTCATTTCTCCGTGGCTGATAGGATTCCTCGCCTTTACACTTCTTCCCCTGGTTGCAACTTTATTCTTCACTTTCATCGATCTCAGCATCACGGATGGTATTCTGAGCAGGCCGAAATTTGTTGGCTTCGATAATTATGTCCAGCTATGGAACGACGATACGGCCGGTGTTAATCCGAGGACCTGGTTCCGGGGAGGCACGCCTGGAGCGCTATGGGTCACGATGGCATTCGGTTTGATTGCCCTCCCGGTAGGTATCTTTGCCCCGCTGGGATTGGCTGTGCTGATGAACCACAGGCATCTCAAGGGCAGCATGTTTTTCCGCAGCATGTTCTATATGCCCTACATCGTGCCCTTTGTGGCGGCCGTCTTTCTGTGGGGCGGAATGCTCAACCCCCAAACTGGCTGGATCAACCGTTTTCTCCTATGGATCGGAGTCGCCCGGGATGGTTTACCTCTCTGGGCAAACAGCGGTGCCGGGGACTGGGGCTGGATTTACCTCACGTATGTCCTGATGGGGATCTGGGGCATCGGCAATGCCATGCTCATTATGATCGCAGGTCTCCAGGGGGTTCCGACAGAGCTTTACGATGCCGCAACCGTTGACGGAGCCAATGGCTGGCAGACCTTCTGGAAGGTCACCTTCCCGATGATCTCGCCGGTCATTTTCTATAATCTGACGCTCAGTATTGTCGGTCTCTTCCAGTATTTTCTCGTTCCACTGGTGGTCAACAACGGAACCGGGCGGCCCGGCGGCTTCACCATGTTTTACAACCTGAAGATCTATAAGACATTCTTTACGTTCCAGGATATGTCTTATGGAGCTACCCTCGCCTGGGTTTTGTTTGCCATTATCCTGGCTGTCACCATCCTGTTATTCAGCACCGCGAAATACTGGGTGTATTACGCTGGCGAAGCCCGCTCATAAGAAGGAGTTCGACATGAAAACGACCAGCATTAAACCAAGTAATGTCGTAGCCGCTCCCGTCGAGGAAAATAAGGCTGCCAGAATCAGCGCGCGGAAATGGCGTCATGGACTAAGCGCATCGTTCGTCACACTCCTGACTGTGGCGATATTGGTCATGTTTCTAGCTCCATTCGCCTTTATGATATTTACTTCTCTGAAAACCCCAGAACAGATTTCGATCATCGGTGGACCCATCTGGCCTGCAAAGCCTGCCATCTATGAATACAATGGCAAGAACGTCGAGATCTACAAGGTGCCCCTCTCTCAGTGTGCCGGGTTTAATCCATCCGACGGTTCAGGGGAGCTGGCTATTGTCAAAAAGGGCCGTCAGGAAAGCACGTTTGTCGATCCGAATAACCCCGGACGGGGTGAATTCACCTGCGCGGTTTCCTGGCGCGCCCTCGAACGGCCCTGGCAGTTTTCCCCTACGTGGCAGAATTACATCGAGGTCTGGAATTCCATCAATTTCCCGCGCCTTCTCTGGAATACGACGTTTTATGCCATCATGACCGAGATCGGCGTCCTGATCTCCTGCACGCTGGTGGCGTATGGCTTTGCCCGCTTCCGATTCCCCGGCCGGGATTTCCTGTTCATTGTTCTCATCGCAACCATTTTCCTGCCGGCGGCAGTGACGATCATTCCTACCTACACATTCTTCCAACGTATCGGATGGATCGGAACGTGGCTTCCACTCATCGTGCCGGCATTCTTTGCCAATGCCTATGATGTGTTTCTCCTGCGGCAATATTTCATGACCCTACCGCGCGAGCTGGATGAAGCAGCCATGATCGATGGCGCCAGCCCGCTGCGGGTTCTGTGGTCGGTCATCATCCCACAGTCTTACCCGGCCCTGATGGCAGTCACAGTATTCCACATCGTCTTCGCCTGGAACGATTATTTTGGTCCGCTAATTTACCTCTCGACCGCCCGCGACAAATGGCCGATCTCGATCGCCCTCTCTACCTTCAACGGGATCTACGGGCAGCAGCCCCAGCTCATCCAGGCTGGTGCCTTAATGGCTTTGCTTGCTCCATTGCTGCTGTTCATGCTTGCCCAGCGCTTCTTTGTCCAGGGCATCGTCATCACCGGGGTCGAAAAGTAAAATGCTCAAAGTTGCCGTCATCGGCGGTGGGTCAACCTATACCCCGGAGCTCGTGAATGGATTTCTGGCCCGGGTCACCGACTTCCCGCTCGATGAGCTCTGGTTGATGGATATCGACGAGGAACGATTGGAAGTCGTCGGCGGTTTTGCGCAACGCATGGTGGAAGCGAAGGGCTCTCCATTCAAAGTCGTCCTCTCCTCAAATCAGCGGGAATCCGTGCAGAACGCGGAATACGTGACCACGCAATTGCGAGTCGGACATATGGAAGCGCGGCGGCGGGATGAATACCTTGGTCTGCGCCACGGCTTGATCGGGCAGGAGACAACCGGGATTGGCGGGATGGCGAAAGCATTGCGTACCATACCGGTGATTTTGAAGATCGCTCAAGACATGAAAGAGCTTGCCAAACCGGGCGCCGTGCTGGTCAACTTTACAAACCCGGCCGGGCTGGTCACTCAGGCATTGAGCAAATATGCGCCAGACGTCCCTGCTGTAGGTGTCTGCAATGTGCCCATCACCACAAAGATGCATATCATCGAAAGCCTCGAGCAGGCGATGGGGAAGAAGATCGATCCGGATCACACCGAGCTAAGGACCCTGGGTTTGAACCATCTTTCCTGGCATCGCGGCTTCACGATCGATGGCGAGGACGTCTGGCCTCAGGTAATCGAAGGGTTCATCGCCGACCTAAAGAAGGAGTCGGAGCCGGAATGGGACCCGCGCACTATCGAAGTCCTGCGGATGATGCCCAATTATTACCTGCAGTACTTTTATTACACCGATCGCAAGCTGAAGTCACAGGAAAAGTGGCCGCCCTCACGCGCCGAAGAAGTCATCGAAGTCGAGAAAGATCTCCTGCGCGAGTATGCGGACCCAAGCCTCAAGGAGCCGCCAGCCGATCTCATGAAACGCGGCGGCGCTTACTACTCGACAGTTGCCACCCAGCTTCTGAATGCCCACTACAACGATCTGGGTGAGACTCACGTGGTCAACATCCGGAACAACGGTGCCGTCAGGGAGTGGCCTTCCGACTGGGTGCTCGAGATTCCGTCAACGGTGAGGAAAAGCGGAATTGCACCGATCCCGACAGAGCCGCTCCCCGAGGCGTGTTTTGGCCTGATCTCAGCCGTGAAAGCCTACGAAATGCTCACGGTCGAAGCTGCCGTCCATGGAGACCGCACAGCCGCCTATCAGGCGCTCCTGGTGCACCCCCTCGGGCCAAAAGCAGATCGAGTGCAGGCAGTGCTCGACGATCTGCTGGAAACACACAAAGAGCATCTGCCCCACTTCTGGAACTAACCCGAGAAAGAAAAAGGGGCGACCCGCCTACGGCGCGGCCGCCCCTCTATTCACCAGCCTATGCATTACTACCTGGGCGCCGACCTTGGCGCCACCAAGACTCATACACTCATCGTCGATGAAAGCGGACGAGCGCTTGGCTTTGGCGAAAGCGGTCCTGGCAACCATGAAACGGTTGGATACGACGGTATGTTCCAATCCATGTACGACGGCATGGAACAGGCACTCCAGACGGCTGGCTTGAAGAAGGAAGATATCAGGGGGGCAGGCTTCGGCGTGGCAGGGTATGACTGGCCATCCGAAGCCCAGGCAACCACGGCTGTCATCGATCGCCTTGGCCTCAGCGCTCCCTACATATTTGTGAATGACGCAGTCCCCGGGCTGGTCGCAGGCTCTGGGGAAGGCTGGGGCGTGGTGGTGGTTTCCGGCACCGGCTCGAATTGCCGCGGCTGGGACCGCAATCACCAGCGCGAGGGACGCGTCACCGGGCACGGCGTGCTCATGGGAGAAGGCGCCGGCGGCTCCGAGCTTATGCACCGCTGCATGCAGATTATTGGCTATTCATGGAGCAAGCGCCTGCCGCGAACCGCGCTGGCGGATGCCATGATCGCCTATGCCGGTGCAAAAGACCTCGACGATCTGATGCGGGGCTATACCACGTACGAATATCGCATCGGGGCAGAGGCAGCTCGCCTGGTCTTTCAGGTTGCTGCCAACGGCGACCAGGTAGCACGCGATTTGATCGCCTGGGCTGGGACCGAGCTCGGCGAGATGGCAAACGCGGTGATCCGCCAGCTGGAGTTCGAGAGCCTGTCCTTCGACGTGGTGATGACGGGCAGCATGTTCGAGGGCGGACCCATGCTCATCGAGCCGATGCGCGCAGCGATTCACAGGGTTGCGCCGCATGCTCGCCTCGTCCGCTTGACTGTGCCGCCCGTGATCGGCGCGGTTATCCTTGGCATGGAAGCGGCTGGATGTCCCGCTACGCCGGAGATCCGCAAAACGATGAACGAGAGCATTTCGATGCTCAGAAATGTTTCCGTGGGATGAGAAATGCATCGTCTTCATCTCCTGCTTAGTCTGTTTGCCATCGTGGCGACAGCCTGCTCAACTTCCGCCGGCCCAACTCCCGATCCCGTGCTGTCGTCCCCTGAACCCACCATGCCCACTTCAACCACTCCGCACTTCATCATCCTGGCATATGTCACCGAAGGCATCTTCGCAGACGCCATCCCATTTGAAAAACTCAGCCATATCAACTACTCTTTTCTGACCCCCAACGTAGACGGCACTTTCAATCCCATCACCAATGGCTGGAAACTAAAACAGATTACCGAGACGGCACATGAGCATGGCGTCCAGGTCTGCATCTCGGTGGGCGGCTGGGGCTGGGACGCGCAGTTCGAGGAGCTGGCCGCAGACCCGGAGACCCGCAGCGCGTTCGTCCGCAACCTGACCGCCTTCGTAGAGGAGTACGGGCTCGACGGCGTGGACATGGATTGGGAGTACCCGGATCCCGGCCAATCATCACAGAATTTTCTTGCCCTTATCCGGGAGCTGCGCCTGGCGATGCCGGATAAGCTGCTGACCACAGCTGTCGTCGCGCACAGCGATGAGCACGGTCTGGGTATCCCAAACGAATCATTTGCGCTGTTCGACTTTGTCAACGTGATGACCTACGATGGTCCCGACCATGGCAGCATGGAACAGTTCGAGAGAGGGCTCGCCTACTGGAGCGGGCGAGGCCTGCCAAAGGAAAAGATCGTTCTGGGCGCGCCGTTCTATGGCGACCCGAACCTGCCTTACTTCAAAATCGTGCAAGCCGATCCGGGTGCCGCGCAGACCGATACGTTCGACTACTATGGAACCACTTATCACTATAATGGTATCCCCACCATTCAGGCAAAAACGCGCCTCGCCATGGAGAAGGCCGGCGGCATCATGTTCTGGACCCTGGACCATGACGCCCAGGGCGAGCTGTCACTGCTGAACGCCATCTATCAGGCTGCCTATCCTAGTCCTTAATCAGACACTTATGGTGATCTGCTAACGTTCGGTTTCCTCAAATTCTTGTTTCTGGAGACACAAATGACTGATCTATCCCCTGGTAGCGATTTTACGCTGGGCGTTAACTACTGGCCCCGCCGGAAGGCCATGTACTGGTGGAACAACTTCGATGCCGGTGAAGTACGCGAAGAATTCAGCATCATCCGCGAGATCGGCTTGAAAGTGGTGCGCATCTTTTTGCTGTGGGACGATTTTCAACCCGATCCGGATTCGGTTTCGAAAGAGGCGCTGAATAACCTTGCTACCGTCGCCGACATTGCCGGCGAGAACGATCTCGGGCTGGACGTGACCTTCTTCACGGGCCACATGAGCGGACCGAACTGGAGCCCACGCTGGCTGCTGGGCGGCGAGCTGCCTTTCATAGGCGGCAACGAGTTTATCCGGGATATCATGAGCGAAGCTAAGCCCGTGCCGCAGGGCTACTACAACATGTTCCATCACGAAGTCGCCATCAATGCAGAGCGCCTCCTGCTCAAAACGGTGGTGGGCATGCTCAAGGATCATAAAGCCATCTGGTTATGGAACCTAGCCAACGAGCCCGACCTGTTCGCCTGGCCCCTGACGTCCGAAGAGGGTGCCGCCTGGGTCAAGCAGATGGTAGACCTAATTAAGAGCATCGACCCAAACCATCCGGTCACGATCGGGTTGCATGGCGATGGCTTGCACCGCGATAACGGCTTGCGGATCGACAAGGTTTACAAGCACACAGATATTGCCGTCATGCATTCTTATCCGATGTACACAAAGTGGGCGCGCAAGCCCCTCGATCCCGACTTTGTCCCCTTTACCTGCGCGCTGACCGCCGCCCTGGCTGGCAAGCCAATCCTGATGGAAGAATTCGGCGGCCCGACCGGCCAGCCTGGCGAGCCTTCGCATATCAGAAAGTGGACTGAGACCAATGGCCGTGAGCGAGAACAATTCATGGCTTCTGAAGAGGAATTCGCCGAGTTTATCGGCTTGACGATTCCGAAGCTTCAGGAGACTGGCGCAACCGGCGCGATGGTCTGGTGCTTTGCCGACTACGTTCCGGAGCTCTGGGACCTGCCTCCCTGCAACAACTCGCAGCATGAGCGCTTTTTCGGATTGGTGCGCGGCGACGGCTCACTCAAGCCGCATGCAAAAGTCATTCAGGATTTCGCAGCGACACAGCCCAAGATCCAGTCCATCCCTGAGTATGCAAGATTCGACATCGACCCGGAGGCTTTTTATAAAGACCCGGCGCCTTTCCTTCTCGAGTCTTACGCCAAATATCTGGAAGGCGTAGCGCCCCTGGATCCTCCGGTGCAATTGTTTGGGTAAACGCTGTCGCCATTTGGTGCACCAATAAAAGGAAGCTGTGAAACGACTTATCATCAACGCTGACGACTACGGACGCTCACCCGATATCTCGCGCGGGATTCGTGAAGCAAACCTGCGTGGCATCGTCACCTCCACCACCTGCATGATGAACATACCTACCACGGCCGCAGATATCGCGATCGCACGGGAGGAGACGCCGGGTCTGGGACTCGGGGTCCACCTGGTATTGACGATGGGCCGGCCCCTCGTGGCGCAAGCGGGTTCCTCCATTACCGATGGGCAGGGGAATTTTTTCAAACACCGTTCGTTGCTGGAACGAGCGTCGAACATCCGGATTGATGAAGTCAGGGAGGAATGGCGCGCTCAGGTCGAGAGCTTTGTCCAGGCAGCTGACCGCAAACCGACCCACCTCGATTCGCACCACCACTCCTCCTTTTTCAGTCCAGAGCTGTTCCGGCAGATGCTCGAGCTGGCAAAAGATTATCAATGCGCCATCCGCTTTCCTTTCACGGGCGAGATCTCGCGCGAAGTAGCCGCGACCTACCCGCATGTCCCCGCTCTGCTGCAAGAATCCGACGTGCGTCACCCGGACCGTTTCATCGTCGATTTCTATGATGACGCCGCAACGTATGAAGAGCTGCTGAAGGTCATTGAGAATCTTCAGGATGGCACCACTGAAGTGATGTGCCATCCCGGATACGTGGACGAAGCTTTCGCGGCCGAGTCCGTGTACAACCGCCAGCGTGAAA
>DATHTH010000333.1:0-10263 GCA_035463495.1 Anaerolineales bacterium
GTAAATGTTCTCAACCTCTTTGGATATACGGGCCTGGCGACCCTGGCGGCTGCGGCGGCGGGCGCGAAAGTGACGCATGTGGACGCCTCGAAAAAATCCGTAAGCTGGGCGCGGGAGAACCAGGCGTTATCAAGTCTGGCAGATATGCCCATTCGCTGGATCGTGGACGACGCCTCGAAGTTCGTGCAGCGCGAGGCACGGCGCGGTATGAAATACGATGGCATTATTTTGGATCCACCCAAGTTCGGGCGCGGCCCAAAAGGGGAGGTGTGGGAAGTGTATAAGTCGCTGCCGAGCCTTCTGGAAGCGTGCCGTGAATGCCTGAGCAAAGATCCGGTGTTTGTGGTCACGACCGTTTACGCGGTGCGTGCCTCCGCGATCCACGTGGCGCAGGCGCTCGATGAGATGATGAAAGGGTTCGAGGGGAAAGTGGAAAGTGGAGAATTGGTCACGCGTGAGCAAAGCGCGGGGAGATTGCTTTCTCAGGCGGTGTACGCGAGGTGGGAGCGAAGTACGTAGTCAGGTTTTTCTGCTCTTCTTTGCCATCAAAATGTTTTCCAGCTCCATCAACCACTCCAGCGATTTCTCCCACCTCTTGCGCGGATACACCGCGAACAGCTTATCGGGGCGGTCCCATTTCGGTCCGGGCGGACCCGATTCATCTTTCATCAGGCTCTTTACCCCCCACAAGCCTTTATAGTTCACCCAGCCCGGCTCCGGTTCCAGCAGGACTTGCTTCCATTCGCGTACCGCCGGGTAGACAACCTTCCGGTGCGATTTGTTGCGTTTGAGATAACTACTTGACCTGCCGATGATCTCCGCCTTCGGGTTGCCTTCATAGCCAATGCGGACCCCGTCTCCAGTGGCAATTTCGAGCGGAAGGCTGACAATGTAGTGATCTTTTTCATCGCGCAGCTTTTCGAAGGTTTCCTCGGTCAACGCGGTGGCGGGATGGGTCGCTAACTCGTGCAGTGCGATCTGGCGGTCTTTCAGGCTCGGGTTGAAGAGCAGGAACAGAAAATGGATCAAGCCGTCCACCCAGTAAATGAACCGCTGGAAAAGTCCTTCGTGAAACAGGCTCGCCGAGCGGATCACCTGGGGCCGGCTGTAATTGGCATGCGAGCCCAGCGCGACGTAGATCAGCGGATGGGTTGTCTCCCTGCCGTCTTCATCCTTCACGCAACGCACATCCTGCCACAACTCCATCGCGCCGGTGCCATGCTGCGAAAGCAGCACCGAATAGGGCTCATCGTTCTTCAGATAGACAGCCACCATCTCCCAATCCGCCTCGTGGTGGTTGATTCCGTTGGCAGCGAGGCGCCAGTCGTTGAAAGCATAAAAATAATGGTATTGCAGGCTCTTCCAGTCATTCCCTTCCACATCCTTCCAGCGCGCTACCCGACCGTAGTACACCGGCTGAGGATGCTTTTTCAATATCTCGGAGTACTGCTCGAAAGACTTCTCAGCGACTGTCTCGGTGGCGCGGGAAAGCATATCCATGATCACACCGGGCGCCCGGGGGATGATGTGATCGAAGATGAACTTCATCGTCCGGACGGAAAAATAGAAGAGCACGAGCAAGTACACCGGCAAGAGGATCAGATATTCGACCTGCACGCTCAGAAAAGGATGAGGGGTAAGGAAGAACCAGATTGGAAGGACTTCGAGGACAAAGAAAAAGAGTGCAGCCAGGGCAGCCGGGAAAAAACTCAGGCGAATGGGCGACGCCTGGATATAAATGATGAACGCGGCCGTCAGCGCCAGCACAGCAGCCACTTCCATGCCTATCCAGCCTGCCAGGAACCACCCCGCGCCAACCCCCAGAGCCGATGCCACTCCCCACCAGATCCAGACATCAGAGTCGATCAGAGGCTCGTTGACGAAGCGCAGATAATATTCCCCGCTTTCCAACTTTCCAATCCGGTTGACCAGCGGCTCGTTCGGGTGAGAGAGCAGGCCAATCACACCCTGCGGTCCGCTGGGATGGATCGTACATTTTTCGAGATAGGGCTCCACAGCCATGGGAAAGAACCGTTCACTTTTTGCAAAACGCAGCACCGGTTCATACCTGCTCAAGAGCTCGGAATCATTCATCATCAATAAGGTAATGCCCTACAGGTCTTAACGATAAACCAGGGAGACAGGTTGCAATGAAACTTTCCGTCAACCAGAAGTCTTTTTGCAAACAAAACCTGAAGGGTCTACTTGTTATTGAAAATATTGGAGTGTCATACGGAGGCGTTCTTCCGTATCCTCGGGCGCGTCCCTGGGCAGGGATTGTATCGCAGCCTGCGCCTCAACCACCGAGTAGCCTAAAGCGGTCAACGCGGCGAGGACTTCGCTGTCCCTGTCCGTCATGGCGGCGACACCCGCCAGCGCGTCCATGGGCTTGAGCTTATCCTTCAAATGGATCGCCATCTTCTGGGCAGTCTTCTTGCCGATGCCCGGGACGCGGTTGAGAACTTCCGTTTCATCTGCAAAGACCGCGCGCTGGATAGCGTCCAGCGTTAAGGTGGATAAAACCGATAGGGCCGCCTTGGGCCCAACGCCATCCACGCCGAGCAACGTATTGAACAGCTCACGCTCCGCCTGCGACTCGAACCCATACAGAGTCAGGGCGTCTTCGCGAACGACGAGATGGGTATACAGCAAAAGGACATCGCCTGCTTTGGTCCGGGTGCGCAGGGGTGCCGGGACAAAGACGCGCAGTCCCACCCCACCCACTTCGATGACAAGGGCGTTTTCTTCCACTTGAGCGATTTCACCACGTAAAGTTGCGATCATGGGTGTATTTTAACCCTTTAAACACAAAGGTCACCAAGGACTCAAAGGGATTTCAGCGAAATACTTCGTGACCTTCGTGTATTTTGTGTTTAATCGTATCTCTTTGTGCTCAGATGTGTGATCGCGATCGCCAGCGCATCGGCGGCGTCGTCTGGCTTGGGGATGCTGTCCAAGGAAAGCAAAGCCCGTACCATTTCCTGCACCTGTTTTTTCTGGGCGCTTCCGTAGCCGGCGACTGCCTGCTTTATTTCGTTCGGAGTGTATTCAAATGCCTCGACCCCCGATAGCTCCAGGCATAACATGATGACGCCTCGCGCCTGTCCTACAGCAAGAGCCGTCGTCACATTTCTCGAGAAGAATAATTTTTCAACGGCGGCAGTATCGGGTTTATGCTCATTGAGGAGATCTTGCAGCTCATCATACAGGGTAACGAGCCGAGCAGGGGCTGTATGAGTCTTGGATGTCAGGATCACACCGTACTTAACGGCGACCAGGCTGCCATCCTGCTCCATCCGCACCAGCCCATACCCTGTGGTTGCCGTCCCCGGGTCGATCCCTAATGCAAGTGTCATAGGATTAAAACACAAAGGACACAATGGTCACAAAGGTCTTTCCTTGTGTACTTCGTGTCCTTTGTGTTTGATTAAGCGCCTTCAAGAGCCGCAATTGCTTCGTCGGAAACCTTCAGGTTCGAGTAGACGTTCTGCACGTCGTCGAGCTCCTCAATGGACTCCAGTGCCTTCAGTACCTGGACCGCGTCTTCGGCGTTCAACTCGATCTCCTGCTTGGGACTCATCCGTAGGCCCGCCTCCTCCGGCTGGACGCCCGCCTGGTGCAGGCGGGTGGCGATTTCCTTAAACGATTCCACCGGACCCGTGATCTCGATGTGATCATCCTCTTCCACGACGTCGTCTGCGCCAGCCTCGATGCCAAGCTCGAAGGCTTTGTCGAAGTTCATCGCCTCGGAATGGAAGGAAAAGAAGGCGATGCGGTCGAATTGCCAGCCCACCGCGCCGGGCTCTGCCATATTCCCGCCGGCTTTGGTAAACGCATGCCGCAAGTCAGATACTGTCCGGTTGCGATTGTCCGTCACCGTCTCGACCATGACCGCCACACCGTGAGGAGCATAGCCTTCATAGGTGATCTGTTCGAAGGCGGCAGCGTCCTTGTCCTCGCCCGAGCCACGCCGGATGGCACGCTCGATATTGTCCTTCGGCATGTTCTCGGAGCGAGCCTTGTCCACCGCGAGTCGCAGGCGGAAATTGGTATCGGGGTCACCTCCACCTTCGCGGGCAGCCAGCACGATTTCACGGGTGAGGCGGGTAAAGATCGCGCCGCGCTTGGCGTCCGCCGCGCCTTTCTTTCTTTTAATAGTAGACCATTTTGAATGACCGGACATGGGAACTCCTTACAAAACCACTTTTGTGGAAAATTACGCAATAGAGAGGCAAATTATACCATTACCGGAAAAGAGCCTTCCCGGGGTATGACTCCCGGTCTGCAACCGTTTTAGTTACGGATTAAGTTCATACAACGAGTAACTTGCGTTGGTATACACCAGGCTCAACTGCTCGGGATACTCTTTCCCTGCATCAAACGGCTCCTGGAGGAGGAGATAATCAGCTCCGGTCTGCTGAGCAAGCTCGACAATCCCGCGCACAAAGGCTCGGTGCCTGAAGGGAAATTTTCGGATGAAGGTCAGCTCTTCCATAGCCTCGGAATGCTCATTCCAGACGAGCAATTGCTCCTGGTCGGTATATGCCAGAGGAGCGCCATCCTTGTAGGTAAACACCAGTGGGCGCAGTGCATAATAACGGACAGCCACTTCCTGGCCTTCCGAAAAGACGCGCGATCCGAACGGGGTGTCGTCGCGGACTACATCCAAAACGTCAATAAAATCCATGCTGATCTGAGGCAACGGGCAGACCACATTTCCCTGTCGCCAGCAAGACAAATTTTGCCGGATCGCGTTGCGGAAATCCGGATAACGGGCCTGGCTGCTCAGTCCCCAGGCAAGCAAAAGGAATGTGCCTGCACCCCAGAACATAAAGGAGGCTACCTTCGCCGATGCAATATTTCTTCTCCGGAACTGATCACGTAGGATCCACAACGCGTAGACTGCCGTCACGAGGATAAGAGGCACCAGGTAACGAAGTGTCTTCAGGATCTCAAATTCGGGTGGGATGCGCTTCAGATAGGCAAAGACGATTTGTTCCAGGGCAGGCAGGAATCCACCCACAACGAGGATGCCGGTCATCCAGGCGGCGATCTGGCGCAAATGGGCATGCTCTTCCGAACGTCTATTCCAGAGCAAACCAAAGAACAGTCCGGCCAAGCCGAGCAGCCAGACCGCATACCAGATCACATCGAAACGCAGGCTTCGCCGCCCGGCAAAGAAATTGACCAGCGCCCAAAACGGACTGGAGCCTTCCATCGTGAGAAAACGTCGCTGCAAGATGGCAAGGGTTTGCTCATATCCGACTGTGTTGCCTGTTTCTACGATCGTGCTGCCCACATAATTAAGCACAAAGGGTAAGAGCACGATCAGAAGCACCACCACCGCCAGCCCCATCATCTGTGCTTTTTGCCAGAATCCTCGCTGGGGCGTGGAAACCCACAGCGCCAGCATGACCGCCACTGTCCAGGCAGGCGTGCTCAGTGGATGGACATAATTCAGCAAGCCAACGCCGCCCAAAATCACGGGCCACCATTGCAGCTCGTGTCCGCGCCAGATGGAAAGAGCAAGCAGAAAGGCAATCGCTCCCTGATAGAGAAAGCGCGGCAGGGCATCCAGTATTAAGCCCCAGTAATCGTAATATGTGAGAACAGGAGTCGAAGCGAGCAAGGATGCCAGTAATCCCGCCCACGGATTCTTGAAGAGCGCCACACCCAGCAGATACCAGCCCGTCAAATGAATAAAGAGAAAAAACGGGAGCAGAAACGCACAAGCAGTCCCGTAATTGCCGAACACATCGTTCAACACTTTGATCAAGGGCACGAGGATCATGTTATAGCTATTGATGTTCTTCTCGTTCGAGAGGAACGGGTCATTCAGGAACAGCTCTGGTGCATCCTGGGCGGCCGCAAAGGTGGCATACACGCCCAGGTCGGGAGTGAGCAGGGCAAACGAATCAAAAGCTGTGCCAACTCTTCCCAGAGTCAGAAAAAGCGACAGCAGCAGGAACAGGGTGAGGATTAGAATATGGAGATGTTTTGCCGGCATGAGGTCGAATTATTTATACTACAAACCCCGCTGGAAAGATGGAATGCGCATGAAAAAACCTGGTGGAGGTTCCTTGCGGTCGAGGTTGCCTCCCCATTCAAACCCTAAAACCTCGAGACAGAATCACATTGCTTTTGCCCGTTCCGCCATTTGCCTTCGCAGATGTCGCGTGTCGTGGTCAATGGTGAGAAGCGCACCCAGATAAAAGAGAAAACACAATCCCCAGGCAATAGTGCAGATCCAGAGGATGGCGGCTTGCAGGCTGAGGGCGTCCGCAATGATTCCAGTGATGATGGGAGCAAATGCAGCGCCTCCATTCTCAATGAAATACTCCACTGCCTGCGCCGTAGAGCGGACCTCGGGCACGGTCACGTCGTAGACCGTCGCGATCACGTTGGCAGACGAGAGAGGCATAAAAATCGCGGTCAGGCACATAAACATAAAAAATTGATTTCGAGCCCCGACAGGTGTGGTAATCGCCAGATAAAGAAAGATGGCCCCGAATAAGACACCTACACTGGACACAAGGATGCGACCTTTGTTTGTACGCTTGAACAGCAAGTCCCCCATCCAGCCTCCCAGGAAGTAACCACCGGCGAGAATCAGGATAACAGGAGCCATAGTAAACAGGATACTATCCGCATCGTAGCCGCGTTCCAATTCAAGATATCCGAAAAAGAAAAACACGATCACATTCCAGGGGAAGACACCCGCAAAGCCCTGCAGGAAGACAAACCACATCGTCTTCTTCTTAAAAATGTCCCTGGCTTCCGTCCACGAGAATTTGAAGGATTGCATCTCAGGCATATCCTGGAACTCGGGCTCCGCTTTGCCGCGAGGCATCTCCCGCACACCAAAGAAAATAAACGCAGCCACCACAATCCCGAGCGCGCCGGTGATATAAAACACCGAGCGCCAGCCGCCGATCATCGGGGCGACAATGAGTGCCAGGACCATACCGATCAAATAACCAAGCGGTCCTGCCAACTGCAAGATTCCATAAACCTTACCGCGCAGAGTGGGACCGAAGTAATCAGCGACCAGCGTATACATTCCGGGATAAGAGGAATCGTCGATGCCCGTAGAGGCGCGGGTGACCAAAAACCCCCCAAATGTTCGCATCACGGCGTTCAGCCACGTGGTGGCGCCCCAGATGAAGGAGGCCAGCGACAACAGTTTCGCACGTGCGTAATGATCGTACAAATACCCCCAGATCGGATATAGAATGGTCGAGACGATCAGCGCACCCGAATTGATCAGTCCCCACTGCTGGTTGTTGATCCCAAACGTCTCACTGATGGGAACCTGCAACGAGCCGATCATCAGCTTGTCGGTCTGGTGCAGGAGCATGAAGAAGAAGAATACCCCGACGACGAACCAGCGATAACGCGAGCTTTGTGGCGACATGGTTTCCTCTGCGATGAAATTCAAGGTGACTTAGAGGAAGGCGCTAAATTTCAGGCTCATCCTCATAAATAATCTGCCTGGCAAGCTCGTTTAATTCTTCTACGTCGTTGACTTTTGCGGAATCGAAATACTGGGTAAGCAGATCCAGCGGGCTCAGGCTGCTGATCGCCTGCCCCTGGGGAATGCGGACGCGCGCTTCGATTTTTGGCTTTTTGACGAGGTGGAACTCAAAGCAGCTCTCTGCGTACTTCCGCAGCGCCGTTTCGTCAATGAATACATCCAGCTCACGGGGATATTCCACCGTCAGCTTGACGATCGCTCCGGACATGTGCTTTGGATCTGGCATATTGAAGCACAGGAACTCGGTCACGTTCTCACTGGACTGGAGGCTGGCGCGCCGCTCGATGAAGGGCCGCGTCCCGTCGATCTTCCGCCATTCTACCTTGGTATCCCCGCAACAGACATCGGCAATGACAAAGAATTTATCGTCCATGGCTTCGCCGAAATCCACACGCTCGATCGAACCTGGATAGATCACGGGCGGATGATAGCCTTCATTTAAGTTCTGCGGCTTGTGGATATGCCCCATAGCTACATAGTCTAGCCGCCTGTCCTTGACAAGGGAGGTGGGCAAGACCAGATCCGAGCCCAGCATTACCATCCGCTCAGCGCCGAACATGGCGCCTTCCACGGAGGCGTGCGCGGTAAAAATCAGCGGAATGCTTTTGTCGGCTTCATTGATCCACTCTTCGACCAGCGCCGAGATGCGATTCTCGATCTTCGAAAAGACTTCTCTCGGATCCGTACCGCTGACCTCAATGGAGGCCATCAGGCCCGAGCGCGAGACCCAGGGCATAGCAATGACCTGCACAGGCAAGTCCCATAAATTCTCAGGTCTCAAAAAATCCGGCTTCTGCAGCACACGCACATAGGGCACCTCGAGCGTATCGAACTCCTGAATGGCATGCGCGCGCCCCGTGGCAGGCGAAAGATCGTGGTTTCCCACCAACAGAAGCGTTGGAATTTTAGCACGCGATAATCGGATGATGCGTTTCCCCCATTCACGCTGAAAAGTGGGCGCGGGTGAGCGGTCCTTGTAAGCATCGCCGGCAAAGATGACCATGTCTACTTTTTCCTCAATCGCCGCGTCGATAATCGTATCCAGCGACTTGAGAAAGTCAAGCACACGTAAGGGCAGCCCGGTTTCGGGATCGTGCTTGCCGTAATTCGCCATATCGATGTGCGCATCCGCGAAGTGAAGGATTTTCATAGTTTATAGGTAGCTGAGTGGCTCGTCAGATCTTTCTCAATGAATGAACGTGCTTTTACTTGACCTGTTCGCTCGATTGTACCTCATTTACAGAACGGATGTTCGGTGAGGTTTTAGATCAAGCAGAATTATAAGCTGACAGTATTATGCTACCCCTATAAACCGGCGAATTCTTCAATTCTTGCAATGATTGAATTACAGGACAAACTCTAGAACTACGGTTGCATTCCCAGCTCTTGCAGCGCCTGGGTTGCGGGAATCCACTGTGGATGGACCTTCAGTGCAGCCCGATAATCGTTGACTGCCAGGTCCGTTTTGCCAGCCATGTAGTAAGCACGCCCGCGCCAGTAAAGGGATTCCTCAAGTACCGGCTCGGCAATCGTATCGTTGAGAGTGGTATCTGCCAGATTGATCACATCTGCAAAGCGATTGGTGTAGTAATACGCTTTATAGGGTCCGGTCTGGTACCACATCATGCGATACGGGCGGACCGATTCCTCCGTATTTAGATCGGCATACAGACTGAAAGCATAATCGTAAGCGATCGCCGCATCGGCATACTGCAGCAGAGAAATGTGGCTGGTACCTACATTGAACCAGGCGAAGAACTGGTCAATATCGCTGAGCGTTTGAGCTTCCGTTCGCGCGAGACTGAGTGCATGCTGGTTCGCCCACTGTTCGTCAGCGTATGGACCAAGAAGGGTCATGACTTCGTTTCTTTTTTCATCGGGATAAACCACCACGAACACGTAATTGAAGGCGCGCCAGCCCTCCAGGAATGTGGAGGTCTTGATCTTGCGGTTGTGCCCGGGCTCGGCGCCGGCAGGCTGATACGTATCTTGATAGATGATCAAACCCCCGGTATCGTCATAACCGGTGACGTACGCATAGTGTCCCATCCAGCCGTACTTGCCGTTGATGTCCAGCTCGTAAATCCCTTTTTCGACCAGGACCGGGAACCCGGCGGATACCAGCCGCTTGAGCACCTCGAGATCGCCGCCCTGACGCAGTACCGACTCCATGCCTGCCACATTGTCGGTGATGTAATCCTGCAGTTCATACGGCATGACATTCTTGTCCGCATCGATTGGCTTGACTGCTCTACCGACCACATCCCGGTTCCCGTCCCAGCCCCAGTAGGTCAGCGCCATCGAAAAATTGGCGGGACCGCAATAATTGAGGCGTCCGTGCTGGTGCTCGTATTTGACACCTTCCAGCATCACGGTGACAGGCAAAGGCGTAGTCGTGATGGTTGGCTTCGGTGTGGGACCCGGCTGGGGAGTAGATGTCTTTACCACTTCAGGCGTGGCTTCATCGACCGTGATCGTCGCCTGAAGAGTCTGGATCATGGCTGTGACCGCGACGTCGAGCTGCGCCTGTTCCGCCGGTTGGAACACGGCTTCCTCAGGCGGGTTGACGGCATATCGCAACTGTGTCTGCAAAGATTCAAGCCGCCATGAAAGGCGGCTGTGGACTGGTGGAACAAAATAGAGACCTATGAGGACTAATAGTGCAATGGGAATGACCCATCGCCGATTAAAACGGTTGTGCATGGCAAAGATTATATGATGAAAAAGAC
>DATHTH010000334.1:0-4669 GCA_035463495.1 Anaerolineales bacterium
AGACGCATGGCGTACAGTCTGCCTCAACCAGTTCCACGATATCATCCCGGGCTCGAGCATCGGCGAGGTCTATGAAGAGTCACAGCAGCAGTATGCGGATTTGACGGAAGACGTGACTCAAATCCGTGGGGAGGCGCTCGACGCCCTTTCTGGAAAATTAGATGGCGAGGTGCTGCTGGTTAACGCAACATCCTTCGCACAGCGGGATCTGGTCTTCATCCCGGGCGACGCAACCGCGCGCTTGACGCGGGATGGCGCGACTGTTCCCGTCCAGCCGGCGGAGTCTGGCATCTGGATCGATGCCGGTGAACTGGCGCCCTACAGCGTGACGGCTCTACAGGTGATCACAGGCAATGAACAGCAGGCTGACGTCCATCGCCAACAGCTGCACGCGACGCAAAGGCAAGTGTCGCCCATGGTCCTGGAAAACAGCTTGCTGCGCGTCGAATGCAACAAGGATGGCGATATCACACGCATTTTCGATAAAGCGGCGAATCGCGAAGTCCTGCCGCCCGGTGAGATTGCCAATCAGTTCCAGGCCTTCGAAGACCGCCCCTCCGACTGGGATGCCTGGGATATTGAGATCTTCTACGACGATAAGATGTGGCCGGCGGGACCTGCCAGTTCCATTGAAATGATTGAGGATGGAGAATTACGCCAGACCGTCGAGATCAAACGACGAATCCTGAATAGTCACTACACGCAGCGTATTTCACTGAACCACAACTCACCCAGGCTGGACTTCGATACCCACATCGAGTGGAACGAACGCCATATCCTGCTCAAGGTCGCCTTTCCCGTAAACGTGTTGGCGCCGCATGCGACCTATGAGATCCAATGGGGAAACGTGCAGCGCCCGACGCACCACAACACCAGCTGGGACTGGGCGCGCTTCGAGACCTGTGCGCACAAATGGGTGGACCTCAGCGAAGGGAATTATGGGGTCAGCCTCTTGAACGATTGCAAGTATGGACATGATATCCATGACAACGTGATCCGGCTCACACTGCTCCGCTCGCCGACCAGGCCTGACCCCACAGCGGATTACGGCGAGCACCAGTTCAAATATAGTCTCCATCCTCATACGGGATCCTGGAGCGAAGAGACGCAGCGCGAGGCATATTTGTTGAATGATCCCATCCTGGTTTACAGGTCCAGGGTGGAAGGTTCCAGGCCGGCAGAACGTCTCTCTACTCTCAGTTCTCTACTCTCTGCGTCTTCCCCCAACGTGATTATCGAAACGATCAAGCGCGCCGAGGACGGGAACGGGATTATCGTCCGTCTGTATGAGAGTCAGAGAAAACGTGGACCGGTCCAATTGCACGCAGGCTTTGAGGTGCAAACCGCCTGGGAGACGAATCTGCTCGAAGAGAACGAGACCGAGCTATCTGTAGAGAACAACTCGATCCACCTGGAGCTAAACCCCTATCAGATCATGACACTTCGCTTGAAAACCGGATGAAAGAGCAGGCATTTCTCTCCTTCCTGGATGCCAACGCTCTCGCGTATGAGCGCATTGAGCATCCAGCGGTATTTACCTGTGCAGAAGCGGAACTACATCGCCCGCAGGCAGCCGCGGTCAGCACAAAGAACCTGTTCCTGTGCGATAAGAAAGCACGCCGGTTCTTCCTGGTCGTGACCGCCTGCGAAAAGACGGTCAATCTGGACCAGTTGTCGACTCAGCTGGATGTGCCCCATCTGCGCTTCGGTTCCGAGGAAAACCTGATGCGCCTGCTTGGCGTCACCCGCGGCGCCGTGACCATGATGGGCCTGGTGAATGACACGGATCATCTGGTGGACCTCTGGATGGATGCAGAGATCTGGAAGGGCGCGTATTTCCTGAGCCATCCACTTGTCAATACCGCCACACTGATTCTGGCAAAACCGGAGCTGGAACGTTTTTTTGCCCTCACCGGTCACGTTCCGCAATTCTTCTAAGAAACTTGAGCTGAACATCTATCAAAATTCACATCATACAAAGAGGCTAATCAATGACATCAAACCCATTTCTTAAGAAACTCGGCTTTTCCGACACCGACCGCCTTGTCATCATCCACACAGATGATATTGGCATGTGCCATGCTTCCGTGCAGGCATTCAAGGACTTGTCGGCTGCCGGCACGATCACCTCTGGCGCAGTGATGGTGCCGTGTCCCTGGTTCCCGGCTGTGGCGCGGATGTGCCGCGAGGATCCCGAGATCGATATGGGCGTACATGCCACGCTCAACGCAGAATGGGAGAGCTATCGCTGGGGGCCGGTTTCGACGCGCGATGAGGCATCCGGTCTGCTGGACACTGACGGATATTTCCACCAGTGGCACCAGGCTGTCTATGACAATGCAAAACCTGAGGCTGTCGCGCGCGAAGTCAACGCGCAGATCGAACGGGCGCTCGCGGCGGGAATAGACGTCACGCATGTCGACTCACATATGGGGACGATCATGAGCCCTCTGTTTGTCCAATCCTATCTCCAGGCGGGTGCCAGCCGGCTTTTGCCCAACCTGCTGCCGCGCCAGAACGCCAAAGGGATGGATATGATGGGCGCCAGCCCGGAGGAAATGCAAACCTACGCGCCCATTCTGCAGCAGCTGGAGGAGATGGGAATGCTCATGGTGGATGGGCTACTTTCCATGCCGCTGAACGAGCCCAGCGAACAGAAGCAAATGGAGCTCGCCCGGGAGCTGTTCGGCGAGCTGCCCATGGGCATTACTCATTTCATCCTGCACCCTTCCATCGACACGCCGGAGCTGCGCGCTCTCGCTCCCGACTGGGAGAGCCGTGTCGCAAATTACCGGGTATTTATGAGTGACGAATTGAAGTCCTGTCTCGAAAATGAGGACATTAAGCTCATTGGCTATCGCCCGATCCGTGATGTGATGATGAACTCATGAAATATTTCCTTGGAATAGATGTTGGCTCATCGAAGACTCACGCACTCATCGTCGATGAGACGGGGCAATGCGCGGGATTCGGCAAATCTGGCGGCGGCAATCATCAGAGTGTGGGATACGAGGGATTAGCCGGTGTTTTGCAAGCGTCATTTCAGGCAGCGCAGGCGATGGCGGCCATAGATATGCATCAGATCGTGGGAGCAGGCTTCGGCGTGGCAGGCTACGATTTTCCATCCGACAGGGAACCGCATTTGCAGGTGATCGCCTCTCTGGGATTGACGTGTCCCGTTGAGGTCGTCAACGATGGTATGAATGGACTGCTTGCTGGCGCAACGCGCGGCATCGGCGTCAACGTGACAGCCGGGTCCTCCAACAACTGCCGCGGGCGCAACCAGCATGGCAGGGAAGGCCGGATCGTGGGCAACGGCATCCTGTTTGGCGAATTCGGCGGCGCCTATGAGATCGCAGCACGGGGGCTCCAGATGGTCAACTACGCCTGGATCAAGCGCAGCCGCCCGACCCTGTTGACACAGGTCTACCTGGAGGCGACTGGCGCCAGGGATGAGATCGAGTTGATGGAAGGCTTGTCGAACCATCGCTATCATTTGTCTCCCCATCTTGCGGTGAAGGTCATAGAGACCGCAAGGGCGGGTGATGCTGCGGCAAGGGATGTGCTCCACTGGGCAGGGGAAGAGCTCGGCTGGCTGGCGGTAGCTGTGGCGCGCCAGCTAGACATGGAAGGCATGGAAGTGGAGATCGTTCAATCGGGAAGCATCTTCAAGGCCGGGGACCTGATTACGACTCCCATGCGTGAGCTGGTGCTCAAACATTGTCCCAAAGCGGAACTGCTCCCCCTCGAGGGTCCCCCGGTTGTTGGAGCCGTCATCCTGGGAATGGAGCAAACAAATTTTGATGGATACGCGGTCCGCGACAACATGGTTCGGACTGCAAAGGGGCTCGCATTTTGACCCGACCGGCAAGCGTCGCGCTATTCGAGGGTTAGCTCCATCGTGGGCAGAACGCGCAGATATCCGTCGATCTCATAACTTCGCTCGCTGATCTTGTACATGCCCATCCGCTCATAAAAACCAACTGCATGAGGATCCGCTTCGAGCTGCAGCCGCCTGTATCCGCGCTGCCGCGATTCTTCCATGGCATGCAGAAAGAGCAGTTTCCCAATCCCGCGTCCCATGTATTCCGGCAACACCCACAGATTTTCCAACCACGCGTTGCCCTTTTTTTCCTCCCAGGTGTAAAACGCCACGGGTTTGTCTCCGTCGAAGGCAGCCCAGCTTTCGTACTGCTCGAAATATTCAGCCCGGAAAGTGAGTTGCGGCACCCACATATCCATCCAGCGTTCCGGATACCCCCAGTGTGCTTTGGCAGCAAAAGCAATCTTTGATAATTCATCTGCGCGGGCTGGATCTACCCGCTCAATGGAAATCATAAACGGCGCTACCCGGGAGCCACAGGTTGATGAACGAAAAAGCGCTTCTTTCCCCAGCGATAGAATTCGAGAATGAGGACAAGCAAGAGTCCACCCAGAAGCACGGCTCCCAGGATGTCACTCGCCCAGTGTTGTCCCAGATAAATTCGTGAAACACCTACGAGCGCCACCAGGGTTCCCAGCACAATCAGGAGGAACGTACGCTTCCAGGAACGTTTCAGCAGGCTAAACGCCAGGAACCAGAGAAAGCCATAGAAACCCAGATAAAGCATCACATGCCCGCTCGGAAAGCTATAGCTATCGAGGATCGTGAACACATCGACAAGGTCCA
>DATHTH010000335.1:0-7670 GCA_035463495.1 Anaerolineales bacterium
ATTTGTTTACAAGACGGTTACAATACTGCAAATGTTTCAGTGAACAGAAAAGTCTCATTTTAGAGTTGTACACCGATGCCCCGCCCTTTGTGCAAAACATTGACGATAGGAATAATATCTATCGATAAAAACGATTTTCAAAGGTCCACGTTATGAAATCCCCTTGAATAAACAGCCTTGCGACGGTGTAATCCGGTTCTGACCCTACTTTGCGACCTTCACACGGCTACACTGAGGATAAATGCTATGAAATCGATATGTATTTTCTGCGGATCCGCAGACTCGGTCCACGCGGACTACATCGCCGGGGCGCGTTCGATGGGCAAAACGCTGGCTGAACGAGACATTCGCCTCATTTATGGCGGCGGCAAAACAGGACTGATGGGGGTGGTGGCAGATGCCGTCCTGGAGGCAGGCGGTGAAGTGGTGGGCGTGATCATCCCGTCCATGAACACGGTTGCGCTGGCGCATATCGGGCTCACCCAGTTGGACGTCGTGGAAGGGATGCATGCCCGCAAAGCACGGATGCATGAGCTGGCGGACGGCTATGTTGCCATGCCCGGCGGCTTTGGCACCTTCGACGAGCTTTTCGAGACCGTGACCTGGGCGCAGACCGGCGCTCATGAAAAGCCTGTGGGACTCTTCAATATCAGAAACTATTATGCACCTTTGCTGGCTGCCATCGACCATGCGGTTGCCGAGGGGTTTGTCTTTCCGGAGCACCGGGATGTTTTATTCAGCGATGCGGATCCGAACGCGTTAATCGACAAGATGGAGCGCTATGAGCATCCGCGCGCAGCAGTAAAGAGGTGGATGCGGGAGGAATAGTGCCGTAAGAACAAGCCTTGAGAAGGTTTCCTTATAAAGAAGGCGTGACCAACGCGAAAACCTTCGCAAAGCGAGATGAGGAGACGAGAATGCACATTAAACGGCTGGAGCTTCTGACGAAGGACTTGCAGGCGCAAAGGGATTTTTATGCAGATGTCCTTGATTTACCTGTAAACTTGACCTTATCCGACCTGGAAGTCAGGGTGGGAGAAACGGATCTGGTGTTCAAGCAAGCATGGTCCGACTTTGCGGGCGCCTATCATTTTGCTTTCAATATCCCTGAAAACCAATACGATTCCGCGAAAAGGTGGATCACGAGCCGCATTTCTCTGCTCCGAGACAAAACCGGCAATGAAGATTTCGAGTCGAAAACCTGGTCATCCACGTCTCTCTACTTCCTGGATGCGGCAGGGAATGTGCTGGAGTTCATCGCCCGTCACAATTTGAGCAACGCGGTGGATGGGGACTTCGACAGCCGACATCTTCTCAACGTCAGTGAAATCGGTTTGCCCAGTGAAGACGTTGTCAGCCTGGCAAATGACCTCTGCACCCGGCTCGGGCTGTCTGTCTTCAGGCAGGAAACGAATGAGAATTTCACACCGGTCGGCAATGACAATGGATTGCTTATCGTTCCAAAAAAAGACAGGATCTGGATGCCAGATTCAGGGGTGCCCGCAAAATTACTGCCTGTGTATGTGCAGGGAAATTCAAACGGCAAAGATTGGGAAATACGCGGCGTGCCATACGAAATTCATACTTGAGAAATTGAATTCGAGGCGGATTTTCGCCATAGGGGTTGCAAGATAATAACGAGCGGTAAGGGCGGCACGGAAGCTTAGCAATGGAGGAAACAATGACCAAGGACGAGACTAAATCTCGAAAGGCAATCTATCAGGCGCTGGATGAAGCCCTCGGGCGCGCCGCGGAACAGGAAGCCTCCGAAGGTGAGACGGTGCTCGACCTGAAGCGCTCAAAGTTCGTCATTTTCTCCGATCACCACAAGGGCGCGCGGAACCGAGCGGATGATTTTATGGTTTGCGAGCGCGCCTACAATGCTGCCCTGGCATATTACAACCGGCTTCAATATACGCTCATCGTAATGGGAGACGTGGAAGAGTTATGGGAGGAGTGGCCCGAGGCAGTTTTGAAGGCTTACCCACATACCCTCGAGCTGGAAGGAGAATTCCACAAGCAAGGACGCTACCTGCGTTTCTGGGGCAACCACGATGATGCCTGGAGTCATGCGGATCTGGTGGAGAAACTGCTCCAACCGGCGCTGGGAGGCAGCCCTCTCAAAGTCCGCGAGGCTCTCATTTTTCACGTTCGGGATGGGGACGAAGAGCTGGGGAGGCTCTTCCTCGTGCACGGGCACCAAGGCACCCTGGATAGCGACCGCATCGCCCCGCTCTCCCGATTTTTGGTGCGTTATTTCTGGCGGCCGATCCAGCGTCTGTTCAGCTTCTCTCTCAACACGCCTTCGAAAGATTTTGAATTGCGCCACGAGCACGATACCGCCATGTATCTCTGGTCCGAGGCGCAGCAAAAGACCGTGCTGGTCGCCGGGCATACCCATCGCCCGGTCTTCCGATCTGAGCCACACGAAGAGGTCATCCGTAAGGAGCTGAAAAAGGCGGAGCAGAAGTTATTGAAGCACCGGAAGAGCTCCAGGGCGCTGCAGGAAGTTGCCGAGCTGGCTGCCCAACTGGAATGGATCCTGGCACAGCAGCAGGACTCACCCGAGACGTTACCGATGATCCCGTTCAAAAAACCAAGCTATTTCAATACGGGCTGTTGCGCCTACCTGGATGGCGACATCACGGGATTGGAACTAAGTGACGGCGAAATCCGGCTGGTGCGCTGGCCAGATGATGAAGATGTCCCCAAGCCAAAAGTGCTGGTAAAAGAAAAACTAAGAGACGTGTTTGCAGCCTGTTAGTGTGACTTTGCCTCTCTCAAGGAATCGCGTACTCGAGGTGGATGTCTTCAGGCTCCAGCGCGAATAATTCTGGATCGATCTCTTTTGCCAGAACACATCCGAGTTTCAGATAATAGTTGATCGTGTTTTCAGATGGGGTTGCCGAGATGTAAAGCTTTTTGGCGCCCAGGGCTCCGGCTTTTGCCGCGGCGAGATCGAACAATCTCTTGCCTAATCCCTGGTTCCGAAAGTCACGACTGACATGCAGGAATTTGAGCTGCAGCGTGTCCTGTCGAGAGCCGATAAATTTGCTTTCCAGGATTGCCACGCCTATCGGTACGTCCTTCTCAAAAGCGCCCCAGAGCGTCCCGCCTCGGTCATAACAATCCAGCAAGATTGGCGTGTACTGTTCCGCCTCACCGGGCGGCCAGCCCTGGATATCGAAGTAATCAGGTTTGAGGAGTAATTCCTCGTTCTCCAGGTAATAAATATTTTCGACAACCTCGCGCCGGTCGATCTGCCAGATGAGCGGGATCTCCTCGCGGCGAAGGAGACGTATGTTCATATCGCGGCCGTCAATTCTTTCAATATCTCCAGCGCTTCCTGTTTTCCCCCATATCCATTCTCACCACCGGGTCCCACGCACGAGGGGCAGCCATCCGCGCAGGGACATTCACTCACCAGCTCCAGGGCACGCCCCATTAATTCGTCATGCATGTCGAAAAGCTTCTCGCTGAAGCCGATGCCGGCGGGAATGGCATCGTATAAGACAATCGTCGGCTGACCAAATGTCTGGTTTTCGACCGGCTCGATGTGTGTGCCCAGGTCCGCGGCATCGCACATCAGGAACAGCGGGGCAAGGTTGCCAAGCACATACACCAGCCCGGTGAGCCCGCTGCGCATGCGAACGTTTTGTTCCGCTTTGCGGTGGCACGAGGGACAGAGCGTGACCAGGTTCTCCAGCCGGTTCGCCTCCACAAACGAAGTGAAGGCACGGAAGGGAACTTTGTGATGCACATCATGCTGGCGACTTGTTTCCACGGCGCCGCAGACCTGACAGGTGTATTTGTCGCGCGCCCGAACACGGTCGCGGACCTGGAGCCAGTTAGGACCGTAGTTGTTGGGATCGTTGGTCCACATGCCGGCTTCCCGCAGGCGCGAGATTGTCTCTTCCGAGAGCGAGACCCAGTAGCCGGTTGTCATCAAGTCGGTGGGAGGCAGGTCGAGAGGCTCTTCGCCGAGGTTTTCATGCGTGTACCAGCGCCGCTTGCGGAAGCCGGTGACTCGGGTGGTGACTTGCAGCTCGCCCCACCTCTTATCACCGCCGGGGACGGCGGCCTGAGCTGATTCGGACAGCACCGTGACTTCCGTGCTGCGCAGGGGCTCGGTGTAGTAGTCGCTGGCGATAGGTTTCAGGTAGGCGATATGCTCTTGAAGGTTCAGATCCCGCACGAAAAAGGACTGCGCCTCGTGGAGATAAATGGCGCCGGGATGCACCATCCAGAGCGCGCTCTCACCGTCCACTGTACCAATAGTCTGCGGTCTATCGTCCATGGTCGTCTGCAAGACCACTCCCTGCGGTGAAGCCGAGCGCAAGGAAATGTTGGCAGCGGGATACTGGTCTGCCATCCAGTAATACTTTTCGTTGGAGAAGTGAGCTTCGTGATTGGAGAGTAGAAATTGGAGATACTCTTCAACGGTCTCCCCCGTGAGGCTGCCGAAGCCCTCTCCTTTCTGGAAGGGCAGCTCAAAGATGGCGCAGCGCAGATGCTCGAGCAGGATCAGCAGGTGATCCGGGTTGATCAGCGCGCGCTCCGGGGAGCGCTCGAAGAAATACTCGGGATGGCGGGTGAGGAACTGGTCGATGGGACTGGCGGAGGCTACCATCACCGCCACGGCGGATTCAATCCCGCGTCCGGCGCGACCCGCCTGCTGGCGCGCCGAGGCGACCGTGCCCGGGTAGCCAACCAGGACCGCCGCGCCCAGCCCACCGATGTCGATCCCCAGCTCCAGGGCATTGGTGGCGACCACGGATTTGACGGTCCCTTCACGTAAGCCTTTTTCAATGTCGCGGCGCTGGGAGGGTAAATAGCCAGAACGATAGCCTCGGATTTGAGGCTCGGTATTCGATACTCGAGATTCGAGAAACGAGTCTCCAGGATCGAATATCGGCTCTCGATTGCCCTGTAAATACGTCAGAATAATCTCAACGCTTCTTCGAGAGCGCGCAAATACCACACTTTGGACATCTTGTTTCAGCAGATCCTGCGCCAGCCGGACACCTTCGAGCAATGAAGATTTCCGTAAACCCAGCGACGGATCGGTAACGGGAGGATTGTAGATCAGGAAATGCCGCGGTCCGCGGGCAGAGCCGTCGTGGTCAATTAAGTGAACAGGCTCTTCGATGAGATGTTCCGCCAGCTCCTTCGGGTTGCCAATAGTTGCAGAGGCGAGGATGAACTGCGGCCGCGCGCCATAGAAACTTGCCACGCGCTTCAGTCTGCGCATCACGTTGGCAACATGCGAGCCGAAGACTCCCCGATAGCTATGCATTTCGTCCACAACGACAAAGCGCAGGTGGCTGAAGAACTCGCTCCAGTTGGTATGGTGAGGCAGAATCCCCGTATGAAGCATATCGGGATTGCTCAATACGATGCGCGCATTCTTCCGAATGGACGAGCGCGCCGATTGAGGTGTATCGCCGTCGTAGATGGCTGAGCTGAGTCCTTTGTGAGTGGTAAGTAAAGATTGGAGATTCGAAAGCTGGTCCTGGGCGAGGGCTTTGGTCGGGAAGAGGTATAAGCCACGTGCATTCGGCTCCTCCAGCAGTGAGGCAAAGACAGGGATGTTATAAGAAAGAGTTTTGCCGCTGGCGGTGCCTGTGGCGAGGATAATATTCTCGCCTTTGCGCGCATGTGTCCAGGCTTCGAGCTGGTGCGAGTACAGGCTATGGAGTCCTGCGGCGATCAGGGTCTGCCGGATGGGAACAGGCACGTCAGACGGGATCGGAGCTGTCTGCGCGGGGCGCGAGGGAAGCGTCCGCCAGGCGACCAGATTCGGCGCCGTTTCAGGGTCACGCTTCCAGAACTCCAGAAGAGGAAGGAGCGGCATCAGACCTCACTCGTCCCGTTGCAGCATGCGCAGTGCGAGCGCGCCGAATGCCATAGGAAACCAGAAGGTTACACCGCGGTAGGCAAGCGTGATCACAACGGCTGCACTCCAGGGAACACGCAGAGAAGAAAGCGCCAGAGGCATAATGCCCTCGACGATCCCCACACCGGCAGGAGTAGGGGTGAGGATAACAAAGAGGTAAGAAATCGCATATCCGCCAATGATCGTCCCTGCGGTAAAGGGCACCTTAAAGGCGACGAAAATCGTTAGAAGGACACATATCAGGAGTGCCTTGCTTGCCAGAGAATACAGGAGCGGAAGCAGGAGGCTTTGGTACTTCTCAGGCAGAGACTTGAGGTCGCTTGCCATATCGCGCGCAAACTCATGCGCTCGCTCTTCGCTGAGATACGCGCGATGGATGAACGGATCCACCAAGCGATTGACCAGGCGCGCCATTTTAGCGAGTGTGCTTCCGAGCGCATCCGCAGAGCGCGAGCCGAGATACAGTAAGAACCCGAACACGGCTGCAATCGCAAACATGACGCTGGATGCAGCGATCTCGGTTGGGTCCAGGTCATTGCGGCGGAAGAGCACAATCAGCCCGAGCGTGAGAATAAACAGGAACGCCACATAGTCCAGGAACAGCGCCAGCATCGTGACGATCGTAATCTTGCCCGGAGGCCGCCCATTCCCCTTCGCCTGGCTGATAAAAAATGCCATGCCGCTCATGCCCACCGATGGCGCGACGATGTTGACAAAGGTGGCAGACGCAGAAAGCAAAGAAAGCCTGTACAGGCTTTCATCCATTCCAAGCACACGATAGAGAGACTGGTAGATCAACCCCATCATAAAAAACCATGCGACCTGAATCAAGACAGCCAGGAAGATCATGACGATATTCCCCTGCCGGAGGGTCTCTAAAATGCTTTCTAGCTCACCAAAGCTCAGATAGATAAACGCGGCCGCAAGGAAGACGATGAGGACGAAGAGGAATTTCCGCATATGCGGAGGATTATACACAAACACCCACGGCGCAAAGCGCTCGCGGGTGCCTGTGTTCAGAAAAGTCCTTGCGAGACGCAGACGTTGCGTCCGCTATGGCTCGCAAGGACAGGATTAATCTCGTCGTCTTCCCAGTCCGCCAACCAGCATCACATAATAGAGCAGCTGCATCACGGCGGTGATCAGTCCCGCCACATACGTCAGCGCGGCGGCATTTAGTACCTGGTTGACGCCGCGTCGCTCCTCTTCCGAATGGATGATTCCGGTGGAATACAGCAGCTCTTTGGCACGCGCCGAAGCGTTGAACTCAACCGGCAGCGTCGCAAGCGCGAACAAAGCGCCCGCGGAAAAGACTGCCACGCCGATCCACGCAATGTTGATCTGTTGCAGGACCAGCCCGATCATGATCAGGATCCAGCCTAAATTCGAGCCGATGTTCACAGCTGGCACAAGCATCGAGCGCACCCGCATGGGGAAGTAGTTTTCCGCGTCCTGCAGGGCATGACCCAGCTCGTGGGCGGAGATCGCCACCGCCGCGACCGAAGGGCTGTGAGCAACTCCCTCCGAAAGGAAGAGAGTCTTGTTGCGCGGGTCATAGTGGTCGGTGAGCTGCCCGCGTGTAGCCTGGACCTGCACGCCGTACAGGTTGCCGGTGGAGATCAGGCGCTGTGCAGCCTGATGACCGGTCAACCCGCTGCCGGCGCGGACCTGGCTCCACTTGTTGTAGGCATGGCGCACATACCAGGAGGCAAATCCCATCAGCGCGATGGCAGGGATCATGAAACATAGATACATGGGATCAAAGAAAAACATC
>DATHTH010000336.1:0-6108 GCA_035463495.1 Anaerolineales bacterium
CCGAGGAATACAATCTGAAAACGGTGACCTACTGGTGCGGTGTGATCCAGGACGAGGCAGGGGACACCCAGGAAAAGGTCACCGCCCGCGCCAGGGCGCAGGCTCTCGAATTCCTCAGAACGAACATCGCACACCTCTGGCCAAAAGCCACCCAGGGCTCGGCTTCGCCGGTCTTGAACTGGGAAGTGCTGGTCGATCCCGAAAATTGCGCCGGGGAAGCGCGTGTCGATTCACAGTACTGGCGCGGCAATTTCCAGCCAAGTGAGCGCTATGTGTTATCTGTGGCGGGGAGCACCAAATTCCGGCTGCGTGCCAATGAGTCGGGGTATCGCAACCTGTTCCTCGTGGGAGACTGGGTGCGGACCGGCTTCGACGCCGGCTGCATCGAAGCGGCGACCATGTCCGGGATGCAAGCTTCCCGCGCCATCTGCGGATACCCCGAAGTGGTGGTCGGCGAAAAAGATCCGTGGTTCTGATATTCATAATAACCAGCAAGAAGGAGCATCCTCATGGCATCCAGCGCCCTGCCCAAATATGTTGACTATGGCGGTCTGACCACTGTCCCCTCTCCGTTTCAGAGTCTTGGGACCACCTTATATGCGTTCATCCTGGAAGCGGACCTGGAGAAGCTGCGCCAGTTTTGCAAACAGGTCTTTTCCGATCCTTCCGGCGGCAGGGCGGACTATGTTCCGCTCAGCCGCTTCGTCATGATGACGGTCGGAAACATCGAGAGGATCATTCCGGCGCCTCCTTATGATCAGATCGGCTACAGCTCCGAAGGACAGGTGGCGTTCTGGATGTTCACGGCAGCCGTCCGGCGCCTGGGCAAGGTCATGATCGCCGAACGGCCGGCTGTCTTCGTGCCGTATATCTTCGTCCACAATGCGTTTTCGTTCGCCTGCGGGCGGGAGGTGGAAGGGTATCCGAAAAGCTGGGGCTGGTTCGATTTCCCGGAAGCCGCCAACCACCAGACCCCGCCTCCCCCGCTCGAGAATTTCACTATGGACGTCTGGGGACTGAAGGACTACAAGCCGGATGCAAAGGTAGAGCGGACGCGGCTGCTGGAGATCGATTGCGGCGATCCGGTCCCCGGTGAGCTACAGCACACGGGTTGGAACTCTCTCCACGAGGTCTTCAGCGATCTAAAGAATGTAGTCTTTGACAAAGCGGACGGCGAGCTCGTCCTGCCGGGCTTGCAGATGGCAGAAAGCCTGTTCGAAGACCTCAAGAAGCACCAGCTCCCCGAAGTGTTCATGAAGCAGTACCGGGATGTACGCGATGCCCATGATGCCTGTTACCAGGCAATCGTGGAAATGCCCAATGTCGTCAAGAAGATCAATGGGTTTCCCCTTCGCGAGAAATACCACGTGAAGTTCGAGGACGTCGCAAGCCACCCCATCGCGCAGCAGCTGGGCATCCAGGACCAGGAGTCGGCGCTAAGCTTCTGGTTGAAGATGGACTTTACCGTCGAGAATGGCAGGGTGATCTGGCAGGCGCCCGCACAGGGGTCCTCCGGCTGCCTGTCCGGTCTTTTTAGAATGCTATTTGGTAGATGAGCCGAGCAACGTCGTAGCGACTTGAGTCGCTCTTTGCCTGAAAATCAATACGGTAAGCCTGTTTACGTTAACCTGCATAGAAGAGCGGGTTTGTCGCAGCTCAATCACGACCCCAGCGCGGACTGCGATAGGTGCGCCTCCCGCGTGGCGCCGATCGAGGAGAACAACTGGACTGCGCGCTGTAAGTGTGCGACCCGTGCCGGATCGCCGGCTTCCATGTGCGTGGCGATGACGCGGCGCAGCACGCCCTCTTCGTAGGCGAACCGGTTCTTTTCTGTCAGCTCCAGGCCTTTCTGCCAGAGCTTGCGCGCCTTTGTGTGATCTCCCTGCTTCCAGAAATACATGCCCTCCCATAAGAGCGCACGCGGCCTGCCGATCGGGAAGGTCATCGCAAATTGCTTCAAGCCTTTCAGGCTGGCGCGCGCTGCCTTTGCCGCAGCCGTTTGATCCGCCGAGTCTGTATCCCATAACGTAATGCCTACTTCGGCGACCCCTGCGTACCCCTCCAGCGCGTAAAATGCATTAGGCATAGTCTTCAGGATCAGCGCCTGCGAGAGAGCTGCCGCCTCCTGTGCCCGCTCGGGCTGTCCACACCACAGGCGCGCTGCCGCCAGCACCCCGTATACCCAGACCTGGTCCGCCGAGCCGATCTTATCCGCAAGGGTCACGGCTCGTTCCAACAATGGGATCGCATCCCCCAGGCGGTCCTGCTGCATGGCGATCTCCGCCTGCTGGACGAGCGCCCAGACCTGCGACTGGGGGTTTTCAGCGCGCAGGGAAAGTCTCTCCAGCTCCCGGCGCAGCTCGAGAGCGCGTTCCACTTTTCCCTGGGGAAGCAGTGTCGAGCTGTAAATGGACGTCAATTCCTCCCAGCGTCGGAAATTCCCGGTATTAGCATAGACATGGTACGCCTCTTCTGCCAGTTTCTCCGCCTCTGCCCAGTCTCCGATGCCGAGGTTGTACATCGCCAGCAGCTCGGATGTAAACCCTGCTTCCTGGGGCGATGCCACACCCATGGCTTGTTTCGCAAGCTTTACGTACACCGGAGCAAGGGAATAAGGCGAGAGGAACCCCGCCACCACCGCCATGGCTCCGTACGCATTCCCCAGCAGCCCGGAGGGAGGTGCCTTCTCGGCTTCGTTCAGCTCCGAGACGGTCACGTACATGGCGGCGATCGGGTTGCTGGTGTGGTAGACCGCTACCCCCAGGTCCCTGAAGATATGCGCCGCTTTCAGATTGACCTCGGGCTCGGGTGAGCTGCCCAGGCGCCGGCGCCACAGCCGGTGGACCGTCTGTCGGATGATGCCGGCAAGCAGTCCGGTGACATATCCACCCTGGCTTTTTGGGAGCTGCCGGCCCAGATGCGCCAGCGCTGCACCAAAGTGCTCGATGCTTTTCTCGACCTGCCCGGTGCTCAAGTATGCATAGCCGATCTTCTGCTCCCAGTCTGCTAAGACCAGCCTGTCGGTGACGTATTGCTCCTTCTGGTTCAGCTCGAGAGCATCGCGGAGGAACGTGATCACTTCTTGATTCGCGCCGAGGCTGAACGCTTGCTCGCCAGCCTTCGCCAGGTATTCGATGGTCTTTTGATCCTCCTCCGCCAGCCGCCAGTGATGGACCAGCAAGGGATAAAAAGATGACATATCGTCGGTGCGGGCGCTCTCGAACCATTCGGCGACCACCCGGTGCAGCTCACGCCGCTGAGCGAACAACAGTAAGTTGTAGGTCACTTCCCGGGTGATGATATGCTTGAAAATATAAGCCAGGTCCGGCTCAGGCGATTCGAGCGGGGTGATGTCCAGGCTTTGCAAGTGGCTGAGGTATTCAGGCAATTTCGCTCTGTCCGACTCCACCGGGTGCACATCTCTCAGGATCCGCAGCGCGAAAATTCTGCCGATCACGCTGGCAACTTTCAGCAGCAGCTGTTCCTGGGCAGGCAGCGAATCGATGCGGCTGATGATCACGCCGTCGATCGTATCCGGGAAGTTCGCCTGATGCAGGTCGCCGGCGTCCGGGGCAAGCTGGCAGGCGCCGTCCGAGATCACGATCAAGCCGGTGTCGCGCAGGGCATACGCCAGCTCCTCGCTGAAGAATGGATGACCTTCCGCCCGGTCGCGGATGAAACGCGAGACCTCAGGGGGCAGGCTAGATACATTGAGGCGGTGGCAGATCAAGCGCTCGATCTCCTCCGCGGGGAGCGATTCCAGGGAGAGCGTCTGCACGTTGGGGCGCGCCAGCATCCGATCCAGGTCGGGCGGCGCCGGATCCTGGACCGGGCGCATCGCCGTGACCACCAGCAGCGACGGCACATCCCGGCTGGCCAGCCGCAGCAGGGCCCACGAAGAGGAATCCAGCCAGTGCGCATCCTCCATAATGAGGAGATGAGGTTGGTTCCTCGTGGCGTGCTTGAACAACGTCAGGCAGAGGTCCTGCGTCTGGTTCGCGCGGGCTTCCCCGCTCAGCTCCGAAGTGAGCTCGTTATCCGGAATGTAAAAAGGCAGAAAGACATTCAGCAGGGGAGCCAGCGGCGCCAGGGAGGCATCGATCCCTATCAGTAAATCGATGACCTGCCGGCGAGCGGCTTCCACCTCTTCCGGGGCGGCAGCCTCGCTCAGTCCTTCCAGCCCGAAGAAACGGGTAAACACCGACCGCCACGCCAGGTACGGGGTAGATTTTTCGATCGCGTCCGCTTCGCCGATCCAGCAGGGGATGCCGGCCGCCGTCGCCAGCTCCATGAGATCGGCGACCAGCCGCGACTTCCCGATGCCCGCCTCGCCCTGGATGAAGACCAGAGGCAGCTCCTCGCCGCGTTGTAAGGCTTCCAGCTGCCGGGACAAATATGTCCGTTCGTTCTCCCGGCCGAACATGCCGGTCTGCGCGTGTTTCTGCAGGACGTCGCTGGCTGCCCGGTGGCGGACCTGACCGCGCAGCGCGAACGTGGGCACCGGCTGCGACATGCCCTTCAACGAAAGAGCGCCCAGGGGCTCGAACTCAAAATCGGAACGGGCTGCATCCCGCACCGCCTGCGTGACCAGGATCTGACCCGGCTCGGCGCTGCCCATCAAACGCGAAGCCAGATTGGTCTGCGCTCCCTGCGCCGAGTAAGACCGGCGCTCCGGGCTCCCATAGCTGCCCGTCCGCATCTGTCCCAGGCTCAGCCCGATCTGCGGCGGGTCGATGTATGCCAGCTCGGGCGGGATCTTTTGCAGCTCGAGCGCCGCGCTTGCCGCCCGGAACGCGTCGTCTTCATGCGCCTGGGGAGCGCCAAAGGTCGCGTAGAGATGGCTTCCTTTATCTCCGATGACCAGCTCGAGCAGGTTGCCCTCGTAGCGGGCGAGCACGTCCTCCACCCAGCGAACATATCCATCCAGCTGGCTCCCGGACTCATCCGACTCAAAGTCGATCCCGGTCAGCTTCATGAACAAGGCTACCACCGGGCGGATCTCTGCCAGGAACTCGCCGGCGCCGCTCTGCAGGCGCTCATAGATTGCCGGCAATAACCAGTCGCGCGCTTGCTGCGCCGGCAGCACCGGCAGGTCGCCCCACGGCGTTTCCGGCGCCGGCTGCCGGATCGCCCCGACGACGGCGAAGCGCTCACCCGTCTGGCTCGTCCTCCACTCCAGGACGCTCTTCTCTGCCTGTAAATTCCGGATGACCTCGGAAGCCACCACGACCTCACCCCGCTGCGCCAGCCGCTCGGCGGCTGCCACGCGTTCGAGAGGGCTGCCTGCCAGCACCTCGATCGAGCGGATGCGCGGCGTACCCACCAGAAAGCGCCGCACCGGACCCGCAGCTACCCCGGCTTTGAGAGCCACAGACATCGCCGTCCCACCCTTGATAGGCACATTCTGGAACTGGGGCATGCGCTTCTGCATGGCGAGGGCGCACGTCGCGGCGCGGCGCCCATCGTCGCCGTCGAACCAGCACGTGATCCCATCGCCGCTAAAGCTGATCACGCTGCCCCGGTACCGGTGGACTTCCTGGATCAGGGCGCTCAGAATGCTGTTGAGCTGGCGGGTCACTTCCTCCGCGCCGCGCTGCGGACCCAGCTCCCGCGAGAGGGTTTCGGTGAAAGTGGTAAAGCCGGAGATATCTGTGAAGAGCACCGCCCCGTGGGCGCGGTCGGGCAAGGTTTCCCCCTTGCTCAAAGCCACGCGTCGATCCGCCGGAATATATACGTTCAGAGATTCCACGATTTCCTCCCGCGCCACACAAATAGATGAGCTATCCTGATCTTGTTAGTCGCTAAAGTATTATACGCCCACAGACTCACCCCGGCAACGCCTCCAACGCAGCAGAGTATCCAACGTCAAAATGCTCATGTGATTCTCCAAAGGACACCGCTCTGGACGGTGTGAACGACCGAAGGGAGACACTCACCGCACTGCGTGACGGCGCATGTGTCGCTCCGCTCAGTGTGACATAGTTGGATATCACCTCCGAATTAGATACCCCTCACGACGGAGCGAGCCGCCCAGATTTGCGACAGCACGTTCCGTTACCCACCTCAACGGCTCGCCCCTACCTGCCCACCGGACCATTCAGCAGTAAA
>DATHTH010000337.1:0-3375 GCA_035463495.1 Anaerolineales bacterium
AGAGCACGGCGTCGGATAGCACCCGGGGCGGGGAACCCTCCGTGAGGAGCTAACCTGCCGGATGAGGGCCACAGAAACAAACAGCCAGCTCATCTCGCAAGAGGTGAGGGGTGATGGTGAAAAGGTGGTGTAAAAGACCACCGGCATTCACAGTAATGTGGATGGCCAGGTAACCCCCGCCGGGAGCAAGACCAAGTAGGGACGAAGCCATCCGCGGATGGCGGGAGACTGCTCGTCTTCATACGTGCTCTCTCATGAGATGAGAGAGCCAGTCCCGGGTAGGTCGCATCGAGCGGCGCGGCGACGCGACGCCCAGAGAGATGATCGCCCAGTGGCGCGCAAGCGTCATGGACAGAATGCGGCTTATAGACCGTCCTGAGGGTAATGTCTCGTGAAACTGCGCCAGCATCCCTGAGGCGGGGATGCGGCGCAGTTTATAAATTATCTTATCCAATCCCCGATGCGCGAACAATATGCAGTCCAATCCCTGCTCGCCAAAGCCCTTCAACAGGCTCGTGAATCAAATGCCAGCCAGGTCAAAAGCATTCGGATCGCGATGGGCGAGATCTCCGAGCTCGATCAAAATGCGGTCAGACGGTTCTGGGAGCAGCTCAGCCGTGGCACACCTGCGGAACGAGCACACCTTCACTTCCGTTCTATTAACGCAGAGGTTCAATGCATGGCCTGCTTTGAGAAATATCATCCGGTGGATAAGAAAATCCACTGTCCCTACTGCGGGAGCTACGGTGCGAAGATATTAGCTGGTGAGGAATTCCATCTGGAATCTGTCGAGCTGGACTGATGAGCGAGCTCAAATTTCTTTTGATATTTTCTCTTTTGATCGTGGGATGTAACCGTCCCGTCGCGTCTCCAACGCCCGATCTATTCGCCACGCTGCAAGCTTCCACCCCTGGGGAGGGCGTCTCTCCCGGGGTTACGGAATCGTTTGCGACGCCTGTATTCGATTTGCCTACGCCTAATCAAACATCCGCAGCGCCGAATCAAGGCTCCATACCTCCTCCTGCTGCTGCCGACCAGCTGACTGGACGGATCGTCTATACCTGCCAGCTGTTCAAAGTCCAGGCGATGGATCAGGTCTGCATCATGAACGCGGATGGCTCCGGGATGCGGCGTCTCACCACCGATAATAATCGCCGGCACTTCTATCCATCCCTGGCGCCGGATGGGCAAAGCGTGCTCTATGCCTCCTTCCGTGAGCAAAATGTCTATGAGATCTATGACCTCGACCTCAATGACGGCAGTGTAAACCGGCTGACGAACCGGATCGGAGTCTTGACCGCACCGGAAGTCTCGCCGGATGGCAGCTCGATCACATTCACGCGCGGCAACCCCACTACCGGTACTATGCAGATCATGCTCATGGACCGGAACGGTGACAACCCGGGCAATATCCCTCAAGTCTTTGGCTGGGACCCGACCTGGTCGCCGGATGGGAACCAGATCCTGTTTGCCTCCAGCGGCCAGGGAGCCACGCAGCTGTTTGCCGTTAACCGGAACGGTAGAGGCATGCGCCAGGTGAGCAACCTGCCGGCGATCCGTGGTCGAAGCGACTGGTCGCCCGATGGGCAATCTATCGTCACCTATTCCGGTCCCGCCTGGAACCGAGAAGTTTACATAATGAATGCCGATGGCTCCAATGCCCGCCAGCTCACCCCAACCGGCGGGAACAGCCAGGGACCCTCGTTCTCACCGGACGGTCAGTGGGTGGTATTCACCGCCTATTTTGATAGTTATGGCGATGACCACGGCTGCGAGATTTACATCATTCGCACGAACGGCACCGACCTGCGCCGCCTGACCAATAACGATTACTGTGATTACCAGCCGCGCTGGGGACCGTAATGACGGCACAAATGAAAATAAAAAAGCTCACACCTGCGTGTGAGCTTTTTGCTTCAAAAGAATTTATGCCCAGCCCTGGTTCCGGATGAAGTTGGTGACCACAGGGATGTTGACCATTTCGCCCTGGTAGGCTTTATATGCCCAGTACAGGAAAATCAGCCAAAGCAGCGGTACGCACAGCCCGCCGAAGCCAATCGTCACGGTGGTGATCACGGTGGCTATGATCCAGAAAGCGATGCTGGCCACGATGGATTGGATGGCATGGAATTTCACGAAGGGGCGGTTCTTCTTGTCCTCCATCAACATCACGATGATGCCGACAATAGGTGCGAACACATAGCTCAACGCTCCCCACAGCTTATCATCACTGGTGACATCCATTACGGGCCGGTTTTCCATGAGTTCCTCCGAATTTTAATCTGGGATTTAATTTTCAACATTTTACAACCAATCAAGTCAAAATGCAACCAGTTTTCTCAATAGCAACGTGAATCTGCGCCGAGTCCTGCTGGTAAAATGACCCCATGACTCGGGTCGTTTTCATGGGCTCGCCAGATTTCGCGCTTCCCACCTTGAAAGCTCTGGATGTCCATTATGAGGTTGTCGGCGTTGTCACGCAGCCGGATCGCGGCTCGGGACGCGGCCGCGAGCTCAAGCCGCCTCCGGTCAAGGTGCTGGCGGGGGAACTGAAGATTCCGGTGATCCAGCCGGAGAAATTACGTCAGCCCGAAGCCATGGATCAGCTGCGCCTGTGGAGCCCTGACTTGATTGTGGTCGCAGCAGTTGGTCAGATTCTGAGAAAAGACGTGCTGGATCTCCCCCCTCATGGATGCATCAACGTCCATGCCTCGCTCCTGCCGCGCTGGCGCGGCGCCGCGCCGATCAATGCCGCGATCCTGCACGGGGATAAAGAGACCGGGGTAACCATTATGAAAATGGATGTTGGCCTGGATACCGGCCCGATATTAAGCCAGCGATCTATTCCGCTCACACCCAACGATACGGCTGGTTCGGTTTTCGAGAAGCTCTCCCGCCTCGGCGCGGACGTGCTGATCGAGACACTTCCAAATTATTTGACAGGCAGGCTCCAGCCGGTCCCGCAACCGGAAGAAGGCATGACCTATGCGCCCATGCTGAAGAAGGAGGAGGGTCAGCTCGATTTCACGCGCCCCGCCGGGGAGCTTGAGCGACGAGTCCGCGCCTTCAATCCGTGGCCCGGCGCATTTATGGAGTTCGATGGCACCTTCCTCAAGGTGCATCGCGCCCATGTCGAAGCAGGGTTGGCAGAGGCGGGGCAACGGCTGATACACCGGAACCAGCCCGCGATCGCCGCAGCGGAGGGCTTGCTGATCCTGGATGAGGTGCAGCCTGCGGGGAAAAAAGCCATGAGCGGAGCCGCTTTTCTTGCTGGCGCACGTAACTGGCAGCAGAGCAGGGAGAAAGGTTAGCATCCTGCAATGGACGGGGAATACTCAAAGAAGTTATACTCGAGCTCGAACGGGGCTGCTGTCT
>DATHTH010000338.1:0-12603 GCA_035463495.1 Anaerolineales bacterium
GCTCCAGATCACGGATCATCTGCTTTGCGTCCTCGATTGTAGTCAAGGCCTCCGGCAGGGAGGTTGTTTCCGCGAGCAGCTCTCTCAGCAGTTTGCATTTGTACGTCTGGCAATATCGAGGGTATTGCGGAGAGCCGTAGACCGTACACTGTCCCTGCCAGAGCGGGCAGGGCTGGCTGAATCCCCGCTCATTGGGGTGAGACCGGAACACGTTCAGACCCAGCTCCTGGGCAGAGTTCAGCTCTGCAGCACGAAGTTTCGTGCGGCTGAACAGGTGCCCCGTGCAGCACAGTCCACAGGATTTGCACAGGGTGCTGGCTGCCGATTCGGGTATGGCGGGGTCAGGCATGCCGGAAATCATATCCCAGGAAGGCATCCCTGGCAACTGTCGCATCCACCCGGTAGGTCCGTGCGTATAATTGATGTTATGAACAAGGAATGGAAAGCTGCGACGATGCAGGGTGATCTGGAGAGGGTGCGATCCCTTCTGAATCAGGGTGCGGACATCAACGCGAAGGATGAGCATGGCCAAACGGCTTTGATGAATGCTGCCCATGCGGGTCAGCTGGAGTTGGTCCGGCTGCTGATCGAGCGTGGCGCGAACTTGAATGTCACAGCCAAGTACAACCTTTCGGCGCTGATGTTGGCGCTGATCGCCGGGCACACGGAAGTCTGCTGGCTTTTGATCGTGGCCGGGGCAGACGTGAGCCTTCGCAGCACCTATGGCTCCGGGGAACAAACGGCACTCTCGCTGGCAGAAGCGGGCGGTCATTATGAGTTAGCCGCGTTACTCCGGCAAAAAGGGGCAACCGAATAGCCAAAGCAATACCAGTAGGTTTTTTAGTGCGGCTATAATGGCAGAGACGTTTCATGAACGATCCGGAACTTGAGATGAAGGGCACGCGGCAGAGGTCCAACCGCCGCCGATGGCTGGCTGGTGCGGTCGTCGCTCTGCTGGTCCTGGTGAGCGCAGGCGGCTACGCCTGGTACTACTCTCAAACCTCGTGTGACGTGCGGGCGGTCGAGAGAGCGTCGACGCGCCTGCTCCAGCAGCTGGATAGCTTCGATCACTCCTACCAGTTCGCCGTCACTGCTTCTCGTCGGGCGATCGTCCGCCCTGTGGAAGAGCTGCAGCAGATCTTCATGGATACCCAGCAGGTGAGGGTGCCCGCCTGCATGGCTGCGCCAAGAGATCAATTGCTCGATTATATGGAGACGGTGATCCGCGCCTTCGTGGCATATGGAGCGAATGAGCCGGACTCGACGGTCAGAAGCCTGATCGATGCCTCCGACACGCATTATGATAATTTCAGGCGGGAGCTGCGAGCAGTCGGCGAGTGCGCGCCGTTCTGTATTCCGTGAGCTGATGTCACTGCCTTGCCGCGCGGCGGGAGTTATCTTCCATATCCAGCAGGATCAACAGGACCTGCTGGGCGATCTTCAGCATCACGAAGTAAACGAGCCCCGGAATGAGCTGTGAGATCTGCATGGTCGGGATACTGAGGCGGTCGAAAATGCTGGTACCGGTATACGAGACCGCGCCCGTCAACAACAGAGACAAAAATTGCCCCGTGGATACGAGCGTGGTATATGCATACAAGCCCAGCAGCACCCAGGCAAGGATGCCTGCCCAGCGCGCCAGCCGCAGAGCAGCGTCGCGGTCGAAATATGTGCCGAAAAATCTGGTCCGGTCTTCACGTGGTCGGTTCATATCTGCTCCCGGGGTTGATGAATTTGTCCTTCTATGAGCTCAATTCTACATGAAATCCTGCTCCGCCGAGTGCGGTACAATTTTACGCAGGTGAAACCATGCATACTTCTAAACCTTACGAAATTCTCGCGGCGCGCTTTCAGCTCTCCAACGAGAGCGCGAAATATTTCCTGGGCAGAGTGCAGAAGAGCTTCAAGACCGAGAAGCCGTCCCACCAGCTCATCGTGGAGTTCATGAGCGCTCAGACGTTCGAGGCGCTGCCCAAGCCCCACCTGGTGGCGCAGATGATGAACGGGCAGGGCGTCTGGGTATATCCTTTGAACCCGGCTCCGCCCAGCCCACGGGATGAAGAGGACCTGTATGTCGAGTGAGCAGCCGGGCAAACACGATCCGCTGCACGGGGTCACGCTGGAGATGATCCTGACGCGGCTTGTGAAACAGTACGGTTGGGAGGAACTGGGAAAGAAAATCCGCATCCGCTCTTTTACGCATGAGCCCAGTATCAAGTCCAGCCTGCATTTTCTGCGCCGGACACCCTGGGCGCGCAAAGAGGTCGAGGAGCTCTACCTCGCCTCACGGGAAGAAGGATGAACCCGTGAACCAAACGGCGACCTGGTACGTAAAAGATCTTGGGGATGCGGCCTACGGGGCAGACCGGCTGCTCGAGGAGTCCTTGCAGCCCTCGTTCCAGGAGACCTACGTGCGCGCTGGTTCCCCACCGGAGATGGCAGTATTCACCCGGCTGGAGTCGGAAGGGCGGCTTCACTGCGGACTGGTCGTGTACTTCTCGCCGGCTGCAGGTGAGGTGGCGCGCAAACTTGGTGCAGGTCCGTGTGGTAAACCTGCGCCGGCAGGGTTAACGTTAGTTGCCGGCGAGGAGCGCGCCTGGTCAGCGCTTTTCCCGGAGCGTGGCGGGTAGCGCGTCGATTGCGGGAGGGTGATAGAAGAGATCGCTGCGCAGCTGCTCGTGAGCCCGGTTCGCGTTTTCGAGATACTGGTGACCCATCTGTAGCAGCTGGACGACATACTTGATGACGATGACGACGGTCGAGAGCGCTAGCGGCAGCATCACGTAAAGAAGCGGCTCGCCGATCCAGAAATACAGCAGCGTGAGTCCGGCGCCGATCCAGATCGAATTGCACCACTCACATGAAAAGAGCTCATACAGGCCGAGTTCGCGGCAAAACCGGTAGTTGTGGCACCATTGCTCGGAGCGCTTGCGCAGGCGGCTGAACATCTGCCAGGGACCCTCCTCGTTGGCGATCAGCGATGCCAGCCTCCAGGCGGCGAGCGAAAGGTAGAAGAAGATGCTAAGTGACATCAGATTTTCCTTGTACTGTATAACGATTTTCTCCCCCGGATATTCCACGCAATCTGGCTCGATCCTGGAAATAATGGCCCGTCAGGCTGTTGAGGAGTTGAAATGAGACCAAATCTTGCCACCGGCTCGCTGCTCTTTTTTGGCTTGTCCGTGCTCATTCTGCAGGCGCTGACCACGTTCGAGTCGGCGCTCACAAGCCTATCGGTCGGCGCAGAACGGGTCATTACGCTGCTCCTGCTGGTGGCGCCGGCCGTCATCGGGGTGGCCCTGGGGGCGATGAGCCTCGCCCGCAAAGAGGGACGGGCGAGCCGGGCAATGGCTGGAATTCTCCTGAACGGTTTATTCGCGCTATTCCACCTGTTCCTGACTTTCTTTGCAGGCTGAGATGATTCCTGTGAAACGCCGCTCTGAAAATCGTTCCAGACGCGGCTTGTCCGTGCCGGCAACTGCACTCCCTTTGCACGGTGATAAAATCAAGCTTGTCATTCGTTTCCAATCTATACAGGAGCCTACACAATGAGCAGCGAAGACGAACTCCGCGACATCCTCGATCAAGCCGTGCAAGAAATCGCCGCCGAGAGCAACCCGCGCGCCTGGCTTTCCTGGGTCGTCTATCTTCTGGCGCGACTGGAAGAACAGGCTGCCCGGTCCGGGACTTCGAACCGCGAAGCCTATATGGAAATGCTTGGTGCACTGCGCGATGAGATTCGAAACCGTACTCGTACAGGGGGCTGGCACTGAGAGAGGGGAAGCCTGGGCTTTGAGAATCAAGTCAAGATAGGAGAATTCAAATGGATCAACCGAATCTACCCCCGGCCATGGGCGAGCTGGAACTGCCCTCCAGCACGCTGGCAATTGTCAGTCTGGTCTCGGGCTTGCTGGGCTTTACAGTCGTACCCATAGTGGGCGGCATCGTAGCGCTCATCACAGGCTACATGGCGCGCAACGAGACCCGCTCGCTGCCGCCGCGCGCCTCCGGAGATGGCCTGGCAACAGCCGGAATCATTATGGGCTGGGTCCAGATAGGACTGCTGGTGCTCGGGGTTTGCTGCGCGATTGCCGGGTTCTTTTTCTTTGTGGTCATGGCAGGGGCGTCAGTGCAGTAGGGCGGTGAATCAATAGACCAGCATGACCCTTCTCGATTAAAATTGGACTGCGTCAATCATCCTGTTCTCAATACGAAAGGAGACACGTATGGGTACCCCCGGTAAGAAAGATAAAGGTAATAAGGAACAACGTAAGAAGCCAAAGCTGAATATCAAGGAGAAGCGCAAGGTCAAGAACGAAAAGAAAAACAAGTAGAGCTGCAACCTAACCTCCCCGGACCCGCAGAAGATGGAAATGGATGAGCATTCATCCCGGGACCGGGGAGGTATCTATTTAATTCCTATGGCGCGACGACCGTAAACGCATCCGCCAGCACAGCCGAGGAGCCATCCTGGTTTGTCAACCGGATGTCCCATTGTTGGGTGCCGAAGCCGGTGTCCGCCGGGATGGTGACGTTGATCACGGCCGTCGTCGGATTGACGACCTGGGTCGCGGTCACTTGCGGCGCAGAACCCTGCCCGCCTTCGAAGAGTACCACGGCGCCATTGGCAAAGCCGGACCCGGTGATCGTCACATTCAGAGTGGTGTTCACAGTCGAGCTATTCGGCGTGATATTCAGGATGCCTGGCGCCGGGGTCGAGGTGATCGACGGAGCCGGCGGGAGTGTGAAGGTCGCAGCCGGAATCGTGGGGGACGGTGGCAGTATCGTGTTTGTGGGAGCGGTCGTGGCCGTGATCACGATGGGCGTGGGCAGGGGCGGCGTCACGCTAAACGTCAGGGTGGGCAGCAGCGTAGGGGAGACTGCCAGCGTCGGCGGGGGGATCGGGGATGCAGTTGGCGTGATCACGATCGGGCTGCCCAGCTCGCGCCAGCCGAGGTCCGGGGCTGCGCCGATGAAGCCCTCGATGGGGCGGGGAGGAATCGCTTCGCCGTTCGCCGCCACGAACTGCGCCACCCCGCGGTCGATGGCTGGCGAGGTGTTCTGCAGGAGCAAGCCGCTGAAGTCATCGTCCACGGTCTCCCAGACGCCGTCTGGACCCGGGTTGGGCGCCGCCACAAAGAGCGGATCCTGCCCGGTGATGATCCCTTCCCCCAGCAGCGTCTGATCGGCATCCAGCGAGTTGTTGAAGAAGAGTGTATAGGCGACGATCGAGTTCGAGCCTGGCTCGCCCTGTACGCGCCAGACGCCGCGCCCGGTGGAATTGACAATAATATTATTGAACGCCACCAGGTTGTCACCGCCTGAGATGCCATGGTTGTTCCCGTAGAAGGTATTATTAAGAACGCGGATGGCTTCTACCGTATCGGCGCCGGAGAAGTCCTCCACGGTGTTGGCAGCCGGCATCAGACCGATGCCAGCCCGAAGGTTATTGGCGATCAGATTGCCGACGATTACAAAGCGCCGGTTGGTGTCCTGCGGGTCGTTTGGAAAGTCCACAAACTGGATCCCATCGCCCCGGCTGCCGATGATCATATTGTTCCAGATATTGATCTCGACCGGCCCGGCCGGTGAGGGTGCGTCCGGCAGCTGGACTTCGATGCCATCGTCGCCCGCATACAGCATGCGGTTATTCTCGATGAGCAGCGGCCGGTCGATGTTACTCAGGTGAATGGCATCATCCCCCGGCTTGAAATACACGTTGCTGCGGTTGCTGCCACCGGAGCCCCACTGGTAGCTCACCCCGATTGCAGACGAGTGGAAAAAGTTGAACTCGGCGATGAACGAGGATGAGGTCTGTATGCCGCTTGTGCCACCCTGGATCACAAAGCCGCGCACGGTGGGCCACTGCAGCAGGCTGGGTGGAATGGTGATCGTGGCTGCGCCCGCCGCGCCGTTCAGCACGGTAGGGTTGTTGGCAGGATTGATCTGGTCGAATGTTTCTGCGGTGAGGATGATGGGCCGGTCGAGAACCAGATTCTCGTTATAGGTGCCGGCGCGCACCTGGACAATGTCTGCGGGCTGCGCAGCATTGATCGCTGCCTGGATGGTGGCATAATCTTCCGGCACGCGTATCACCCTCACTGCCTGCTCACGGCGGTTGAGGGCAATCACACCTGCTGCGACGCCGATCAGAATAATGCAGATGATAATGGCAGCAATCGTCCACAGGCTGCGATTGATGGGCCGGTCAAACATGTCTACCTCCGAGAAAATATCTTCCGCTGTCTCAAGCGGATCGCCAGTCTCCCTGCTTAAGGACTACAACGATACTGGGAATTAATTGTTCTATCGGCGAATTCTGAGGGAATTCTCATGTCCCGGTAGGCGGCCAAACGTGCCTCTCTTAAGGCAGTTTCACAGCATTTTCATTTTTCTTCGCTAGGATATAGGAGCGAGAATCGGGAATGCGTGTCATTCCTGCTTCCTCCAACATCCAAGGGAAAGAATCGAAAGGAGCAAACGTAATGGATCTAGTTCGAACCAGAACCCCGGGTTGGCTGATGACGTTGCTGGCCGTTGTGTTCACGCTGAGCATCATTGCAGCCGCGCCCGTTCGGGCGTTCCCCGATGTACTGCCCCTCCCCGATGGCTTCCAGCCAGAGGGAATTGCTGTGGGCAGAGGCACGACGTTCTATGTCGGCTCGATTCCCACTGGTGACATCTACCGTGGTGACCTGCGGACAGGCGAGGGTGAAGTCTTCATCGACGCCCCGGTGGGCCGGCAGGCAATCGGGTTGAAGTATGACGAGCGCACTGGCTTGTTGTTTGTGGCTGGCGGACCGACCGGATTTGCGTATGTGTATGACGGCGAGACCGGGGAAACCGCTGCCGCAATCCAGCTCACGACGGGAGCGAGCTTCATCAACGACGTCGTGGTCACGAGAGATGCGGCATACTTTACGAACTCCCGCCAGCCTGTGCTGTATCGCATCCCACTGGAGAACAACGGTCAGCTGCCGGACAACCCGACGGTCCAAGAGATTCCCTTAACGGGTGATTATGTCTTTGGTGCCGGATTCAACGCGAACGGTATCGCCGCGACACCCAACGGGAAATCCCTGATCATCGTCAACAGCAACGAGGGCGCGCTGTATAAAGTGGATCCGGCGACCGGGTTTGCCACACGCATCGATCTCGGAGGCGACCTCGTCACCGCGGGAGACGGCATCCTGTTGCAAGGCAAGACGTTGTATGTGGTGCGGAACCAGTTGAACCAGATCGCCGTCGTCGAGCTCAGCCCGGACCTGACCGAGGGCACCATCGTAGATACCATCACGAGCCCGCTGTTCCGTGTGCCCACGACCATCGCGCGCTTTGGCAGCGACCTGTATGCCGTCAACGCCCGCTTTGGAACCCCGCCGACGCCAGATACCGAGTATGAGGTGGTTCGCGTCGATCGGTAGCAAACAAACGATGAGATGAAGAAGGCGACCCACCCGAGGCGGGTCGCCTTGTATTTTGTGTATCAGGTGGATTGTCAAGCTGTCAATGCGTATGCCGCAATCCCAAACGCAATGGCCACGTTGAATGAGCGCTTTTCCCCACGCATCGGGATGTACAGAATTCCATCACAGAGGTCCAGGAGACCCGGATCGACACCGTTCACCTCATTGCCGAGGATGAGCACGTGCTTGATCACAGTCTCGTCCGGAGATGAAAAGTGAGGTCTATCTAACGGCACCGCTTTCTCATAGCCCTCGAGGGCATACACCTTCCAGCCTTGCGACTTTAAGCCTTCGACCAACCTCACCGCATCTTTGTGATAAGACCATTGAACGCTGTACTGAGCGCCGAGGGCAGTTTTGGTCACGGCCTCGTTGTCGGCGGTCGGTGTGATCCCGCACAGGAACGCGTGGCGAAAGCCGAAGCCGTCCGCGCTGCGCAAGATAGACCCCACGTTCCAGGCCGAGCGGATGTTATCCAGCAGTACTGCCCAGCTCCTGCCGCTTTCTACCCTCTCTTCTTCGCTACCGGGCATTTCTCCAGCCAGCTCTCGCCGCACCACCACGCGTGTCTCGCCCATACAGGCCGGGCAGCGCGTGCCAAACGGATGTCCATCGGTAAGCGGATATCGCAAGCCACATGACTCACAGACCCGGATCTCATGAGCGTTGTTCGCCATGCGAGCATTATACATGTGGTGTTTGATAAGCTCACGCCGACTGGTAAGGCTTAAGGCGGGATGAGATGAATCCCCTCGAAAAACGGAAACATTATAATCATCTCATGTCGCGGCACCCGTGTATGTCACTGGGGATCTTCCTGGTTATTCTTGTTCTGTCTTTCGGTGCCACGCCCCAGGTACAGGCTGGGGCAGCGCGGCGACCCGCTCTGGCAAGCTCTCCTGTGGAGCTGGTCAACGCCGTGAACGCCTTGCGCGCCTCGCACGGGCTGCCTCCCTATATGATCAATCCCATCCTGATGGCGACCGCGCAAGCCCAGGCGGACTTCCTTGCCCTGACCGGCACTATGACCCACGCCGGACCCGGCGGCATCGGCTTGACCGACCGGCTGCTGGCGGCGGGCTATCCATTGGCAGGTGACCTGTCCCTGGGCGGATTTCGCTCGGAGAATATCACCGGTGGTCCCGAGAGTATGCCGGCGGAGGCCGCCGTCCAGCGCTGGACTGGCGACGCGCTGCACCTCACGACCATGGTCTCACCGGACCTGACGGAGATCGGCGCCGGAGTGGCGGTGCACAATGCCAGGGTCTATTACGTGATCGACTGTGCCCTCCCGACAACCGACAGGTTGCCGCTCCCGCCTGCTTCTCCTGTGGGAATCATCTTTCCGGTCTCGACCAGCACGCCAGACGCCGAAGGCAACGTCATCCATGAGGTCAAGCCGGGCCAGTCTCTCTGGCAGATCGCGATTACCTACGAAACGAAGATCGACGAGATCAAGCGATTGAACCACTTGCCAGATACCAACATCTACCCTGGCGCCAGGCTGCTGATCCGCAGCGGGGTCGCGGTCACGGCTACCCTCGCGACGCTGGCTGCCCCGCCGACGGCTCCACCGACCCTGATCATGGGGACACCCACGATGATGGCGACTTCAACAGCGATCGCAGGATCGCCGATGGCTCGCGTCCAGGATAGGACCGTGATGCGGGTGATGATAGGAATTGTCGTCCTGGCGATCCTCGGCGGAGGAATCTTTACATGGCTCGGGAGTTCCAGGAAGCGGTGACCGCTCACGGTCGGAAGAAGATCACGAGAAAATAGTTACAGCCTTGTCTGACAACCCCGTTCGTCTCGGTTATACTCAACCAAGATTGTGAATTAGGTCACAATATAATTGGAGAGTATGATGAGTGAATTCCGAATTGATGCCTTATTGCCCGCTGAAATGGCTGCACGCGCGGAATTTCTGGGGATGCGTAAGGCAGAGATGCCCTTTCTCAAGATGTTCATGTTGTCTGTCCTGGCGGGCGCATTTATCTCGCTGGGCGCTATCTTCGCCACCACGATCGGGGCGGGTGGGGTGTCGGTAACGGCTGCGGATGGCAGCACCGCGTTCAGCACAGGATTGCCCTATGGCATCACCCGGCTGCTCATGGGACTTGCGTTCAGCCTGGGGCTGATCCTGGTTGTGGTCGGTGGGGCAGAGCTTTTCACCGGCAACAATCTGATCGTGATGGCATGGGCAAATGGCAAAGTGACCGGCGTTGCCCTGCTTCGCAACTGGGTCATCGTGTACCTTGGAAATTTTGTCGGATCCATCGGGACGGTGATCCTGATGTTCCTTACGAAGCAATATACCTTTGGAGCGAGTGCTGTTGGGATCACCGCTCTGCGGATCGGCGTAGCAAAGGTCGATATTACGTTCGTCCAGGCGATTGCCCTGGGCATCCTGTGTAATGCCCTGGTCTGCATGGCTGTCTGGCTGAGCTACAGCGCCCGCAGCACCGCCGACAGGATTGTTGCGATTCTGTTCCCGATCACCGCGTTTGTAGCGGCGGGCTTTGAGCACAGTATCGCAAATATGTACTTCATTCCCTATGCGTTAGCGATCAAGGACTTTGATCCAGGATTTGTAGAGACTGTCCGGTCCAGTGTACCCGGCTTGGATCTGCTTACCTGGCAATCCTTCTTTGCCAATAACCTGATTCCTGTGACCATCGGCAACATCATCGGTGGAGCCATCCTTGTGGCAGCTGTGTACTGGGCGATCTTCCTGCGCGCCGATCATCCCAAGTAGGAGGCGGAACAATGAAAGCGTATGTCATGATCAAAATTCGACCGGGCGACGTCAGGGAAGTGGTGCGCCGCCTGCATGAGACACCCCGGGTCGTCGAAGCCAATATGACCTTTGGTCCTTACGATGCTGTGGCAGTAATCGAAGCGGAAAGCCTGGGAGCTCTGGGGACCCTGATCGCAGCTTCCATTCAGCCGATCCCCGGCGTGGAGCAGACCCTCACCTGTCTGGCGGTTGAGCTGTAGGATCCATTCCTAAAATAAAACCAGCCCTTTCTTGTCGAAGGGCTGGTTTCGGCTTCTGTTCAGATTACTCAGATGGCAGTGTATAGCGCAGAATGCGATTGTTCCCGGCATCCGTCACCCAGACGAAACCATCCTCATCCACGGTGACGCCAGAGGGAAGCCCCAGCTCGGCCGGTCCTATCCCAAAGTCTCCCCACGTGCGCACAAACTCGCCCGTATCGGTGAACTCGATCACGCGGAATCCCTCAGGGTCGGTGATGAAGACATGCTTGTCGGGGCTCACGGCGATGAACGGCTTGTTGTCCAGCGACTGTCCGAACCAGGCATTGACGTCCCACTGCTGGAGCGGGAAGTAGGTCATCCCGGTCTCGTCCGGGATAAAGGATTGGATGCGCTGATTCCAGGTGTCGGTCACGTAGACCGTACCATCCCCGGCAACCGCCACGCCGACAGGCTCGTCGAATTGCCCCGGGTCCAGCCCGCTCGTGCCGAATTCGGTCAGGTAAGCGCCCTCGGAGTCGAAGACCACGATGCGCTTGTTTCCTGTATCGGCAACGAAGACCTGGCCATCCTCGTTTACGGCAATCCCGCGCGGTCCCCAGAAGTAGCTGCTGGATTCTGGGACCTCCGGCAGCGGCTGCCCGTACTGTCCCCAAGTGGTCAGCGGCTCACCTTCAGGCGAGAACTTTTGAACGCGGTGGTTCCAGGTATCGGAAACGTAGACCGAGCCATCCGGTCCTACCGCTACGCCCCACGGCTCGTTGAAGCCTCCGACGGGTGCGTTCCCGGCGGCGTTATCGGCGAAGGATCCCCATTCGTCCAGGAGGGCTCCATCGGGTCCGATGTGCAGGATGCGATGGTTGCGTGAGTCGGCAACATAGAGCTCACCGGCTTCATTGGCGTCGATGGCGCGCGGCGCATTCAATCCCAGCGGCGGGAAGCGCTCCGTGCCAAAGATCTGATCGGCAGCCAGCATGGTCGTGCCGGCCTCATACGGGTCCACCGTGACCGGGGCTTCGGAGGGACCTACGCCATAGTTCCAGATCTTCGATGCGACATCCTTGCGCACGTACAGGCGCATCTGATCGGCGGGTTGCCAGCTGGTCAGCGTCATGGAACTGCTGCCGATCGCCTGTCCGTACTTTGTGTAATCGCGGTGGAACCAGACGTCGAAGATGCCCTCGCGGATATCCGGGTTGGTGATGGCATTCAGGACGCGGGTCCGGTCGAGGTTGAAGTAGTCCTGGTTGGGCCACCACATGCGGATGTAATCGAACTGGTAGAACTCATCGCCCAGCGCGGCGGGAATTTTGTCGAAATTTTTCTGATCGACGATCACGGCGACGGCATCGCGCAGGGAGCGGGTCGGCTGGTCGAAGGAGCGCAATGCCGTGAAGTCTCGCAGGTACCAGACCATCGGCCAGGAAACACCCGTGTCCGGCGCGCTGGCATCATAGGCGACGACGGCATTCAGTCCTCCGGCGGTCCGCTCGGAGATCTCCGCCACCTGCGCCAGGACCTGCTTTACGCCGGTCGCGCCGTGAGCATAGACCAGGTACTCGGTGGCATTATCATAGTTGATGTAGGCAGCCCGAAACGATGTGCGCACGGTCTGGAGGAAGAGCAGACCAAACAGTGTCAGGACCACGAGCCCCACGAATGCGCTCCGGCGCTGCTGCCGCCATAAATAGATGATCCCCGCAATGCTGCCGACAAAGGCGAGCAGCGCGGCTCCGAATCGCAATCCGCTGGCAGATATACCGGCCGGGTCCACATCCGCGGCAGAACGCGCCATCATGAGCGACGCGCCGTTGATGATCGTGGATCCCAGTGTAATCAGCGCCAGCACCATCAGCGCCACGATCGCCAGTCCGAGCATATCTTCCTTCATCAGATAAGCCAGCAGGATCCCAGAGAGGATCATCGTGATAAAGGGGAATATGAAAGCTGCGGTTGCCTGCAGCTGCGCCAGATCGGAGCCCTGGAAGGGAGGCGTGGCTCCGTACAGCGAGCGAATGGTGTTGAAGGCTGCCAGGAGGAAGACCCCCAGAACCAGCACAGCCAGCGCGATCCGCTGCGGGCGTTCCAACATCAATTGCGGCACGATCGATTCCACCAGCTGTCCGAGCGCCCAGCC
>DATHTH010000339.1:0-21300 GCA_035463495.1 Anaerolineales bacterium
AATGCCTGGGCAATGAACAGCATGCCCATCACAAAATAAATTCCAAAATCCCTCCACGGGATTTTTTTCGTAAACAGGAAATAAAACACTGGAATGGCATATACCAGTCCGGCAAACCGGGCGATAAAGCGATGGAACCATTCAATATAGAAGATATATTGATATTCCTCGAGCGTCATGCCGAAATTGATCTGCTGGTACTCGGGCGTCTGCTGATATTTTGCGAATTCCTCCAGCCAGGCTTGTTCACCGAGCGGGGGAATGGTGCCGCTGATGGGTTCCCATTCCGTGATCGAGAGACCGGAACGGGTGAGACGGACAAAGCCGCCAAACACAACCAGAAATGCCACGATGGCGGCGAAGACCAGAAGCCAGTTCATCACGGCGCGATTTTTCATTGCACCGGTGCTCTTACGGGGCAGAATACCGGCGCGTTCCCGGTGTGTTTGTAGCACTGTCTGTTTCTCCATGTACAAATTCGCTGCCCAGGGGGCGCTGCGCTGGGATTATAGCACTGTCATACGACCGGCGCGCGTCCAGCTGGTGCAGCACATGGAGCGAGAAAATAAAAAGCCCGTCACGAGTGCTACAGTGTGACGGGCGGGTAACTAGCCTGCCTGGAGCTGCATCAGCAGCCGGCGATACTGGTCGGCGTTCGGAGGACCCATGAGGAGGATCTGGTTGATGACTACCATGGCTTCCTCCTTCTGCCCGGCGCTCAGCATGGATTCGGCGAGCGAGTCAAGCTGTGCGACGGCATCCTCAGATCTGCCAGCCTGGTGATAAAGCTGAGCAAGGGCGCGGCGCAGGACCACGTTGTCAGGACGGTCGGCGAGCAGTTCTTCCACGAACTTGATGCCCTGCTCGCTGCGACCATGGGTCTGCAAATATGTGAGGTAGTTCTCGATCTCTGCGTTCGCCTGGGCGGTCTGGCCCAGCCTCAGGCTGAGCTCGATCAGGTTCTTTCGCACGCCTTCGTCGTCCGGGCGCAGGGTGCGGATCTGTTCATAAACGCGGATCGCCTGTTTCCAGTCGAGACGCTGCATATCAATATCCGCCATACGCTGTAAGATGTGGATGTTCCAGCTGCGGTCGGCGTTCGCCTGCTGGACCACGCGCAGGGCGGTTGTGTACGTCTTGCGCGCCATGTCAAGCTCCGCAAGACGGTAGTAGGTATCTGCCAGCTCGAGGTATTCTCGGATGGCATCGTCTACCTGACCGCGTGCCACGAGCTGGTCGATCAGCTTTTTGCGGGCGCCCATATCCATCGGCGCAAGCTGGACCACGCGACGCAGGAGCTTGGCAGACTGCGCCGCCTCCCCGCGCACGCTGTAGGCTTGCGCCACCGCGCTGAACTTCGCAATCGCTTCTTCGGTGCGGTTCTCGCGCACCAGCAAATCGCCCATCAAGGTGTGTAGGGGCAAATAAGTGGGTGCGTAGGTCAAAGCATGGAAGGCTTCTTCCATGGCGGAGCGGAGCTGCCCGGCGCGCGCCAGCTGGTGGACGTGGTTGATGGCTTCCAGCACCTGACTCGACTGCGCCTGCAGCAGCACCTCGGCGAGCGGCATGGGCATATCGCCGTCCTGAATCTTCGGCATTTGCTCGCGAGACCTGTGCAGGTGATCGCGCCAGTTCTTGCGCATCAGCATTTCGTTGACGTTGTCACACAGGCGCCGGAGCATCGCCTCATCCTCTACCACCGCCTGCGCCTCGATCAGCGGCTCGTACATCTGACGAATTTCATCCGCCTGTTCGGCAGGGACCAACATCGAGTCCGCCAGCTTGAGGGCTTCGAGATATTCCACGGATGCCGGTCCGAGCCGTCCCATCTTCTGGTGGGTCTGCCCCATGAGAAGACGTGCTGCCAGTCCGAAGTCCTGGTGCTTGACGGCATGCTGCAGGTGCCGGATCGCCGATTCAAGGCGGTCGCCCTGAGAGCGCAGCAAGCCGAGATCGAAGTGCAGGGCGGGGTGATTAAAGCCTGCTTCCAGGGCGTGCTCGAGCTCTTCGGCAGCCTGGCTGGTATTCTCTTTGGTCTGGGCGTCGATGGCTTGACCGAGGTGCAGGACGACCTTCGTTTGCTCGGACTGCTGTATGGAGAGCTGACCGGTGCCGCGCATCAGCGACTGCAAGCCGCGCCGTGCCTGGGCAGTCTGACCGTCGTCGGTGGAGTATTCGAAGAGCAGCTCCGCCAGCCGGGTAAGCGCCTTTTGCCGTGCCTCTGCGATCGGGTCCAGCCCCGAATCTGCTTCCCTGCGGGGCTGCTCCAGCAGCTTGACCTGATGCATGGCGATCGGACCGGTCCCGCCCTTCGGTCGCAGCGGTTTCGGCAGGAGCTGCCCTGTACGCAAGAGGGAGAGTGCCTGTTTTACCTCTTCGCTTTCAGGCATCAAATGCAGCGCCCGGTTGATGAGCTCGGCGGTTTTTTGCAGGTTGCCCGTACGCTGGACGAGGCTGGCAACGGCGATAAACTCTGTCACTGCCTGGGCTTTGTGTCCCAGCCGTTCATGTGCCAAGGCGAGGCGCGAGTGCGCCATGACGTTATCGGGGTCGAGCATGGTCACGCGGACCCAGTTTTCCATGGCTTTGTCCACGTCGCGCTGGTTGAGGAACAACTCAGCCGCCCGGGCGGCTGCCGCAATGGCTTCCTTGAGGCGCCCGGTGCGCTCGAGAAGCTGGGCGAGCTTTTCCATCGGCAGGGGATCATCCGGAGAGACCTGGGCAGCACGTTTGTAAATATGCAGAGCCTCTTCGAAGTTTGCCTGCTGGTAGAGCGCCAGTCCCAGGCTGTTGAGGGCCTTCGGGTTATCGGGCATTTCCTGCAAGGCTTTGCGGTATGCCGCGGCCGCCTTGCCCCATTCCTGATCCCAGGCAGCGGAATGGCCCTCGTTCATCGACTTGTGGAAGATGTCTTCTCGTCCGGGCATGATTGGTAGCTTTAATTATAACGTAGAGGCGTATAACCTTGCCCCTACCATAGGGTTATTGCACCACAAAGGGTCACAAAGGATTAGGTCTTTAACCTTTGTGCACTTTGTATCCTTCATGTTTAATTCTTATTCTATCGGTTTCATATCTCCCCAGCTGACGCCGTAGCGGGCTTCGGTGGAGAGGGGAATGCTCAGGGGATAGGCATTCGTCATGGCTTCCTGAACGACGCGTGCTGTCTCCTGTACTTCATCAGCAGGGCACTCCAGGACGAGCTCGTCATGTACTTGCAGGAGCATGCGGCCCTTAAGCCCGGCAGCCTTCAATGCGGGCGGCACGTGCAGCATGGCAATCTTCATGATGTCCGCGGCGGTGCCCTGCACGGGCGCGTTGATGGCTTCACGCTCTTCCCGGTTCTTGATTTGCACGTTCGCTTTACTCTGCAGGGCGGGGAAGTAGCGCCGGCGGCCCAGCAGCGTCTCGACGTAGCCCTGCTGCGCAGCCAGCTTGCGGATGCCATCGAGGTAGCGCTTAACCCCCGGGAATTTTTCGAAATAGGTTTTGACAAAGGTTTCGGCTTCCGCCAGCGTCAGCTCGGTGTAACGGGTCAGCCCGAACACGGACATGCCATAGATGAGGCCGAAGTTGACGCCCTTGGCGATGCGGCGCATGCGGCTGGTCACCTCGTCCGGGCGGATGCCGTAGATGGCGGCCGCGGTCGTGGCATGGATATCCTCCCCGGCGCGGAAGGCTGCCAGCATGCTTTCATCCTGCGCCATGTGAGCAACGATGCGCAGCTCGATCTGCGAGTAATCGACGGAGAGCAGCACGTTGCCTTTGCCGGCGACAAATCCGTGGCGCAGGCGGCGACCCTCTTCGCTGCGGATGGGGATGTTCTGCAGATTAGGATTCGAGGACGATAAGCGTCCGGTCACCGCGCCGATCTGGCTGTACGAGGTATGGACACAACCGGTCTCCGAGTTGAGCGCAGCCTGTAAGGCATCCACATAGGTCGATTTTAACTTGGACAGCTCGCGGTGCTCCAGCACCGAATCCACAACCGGATGTTTGCCGCGCAATAAATCGAGCACACCGGCGGATGTGGAGAAGTGTCCGCTGGCGGTCTTGTTGCCGCGATCGGGCGGCTCCAGTCCAAGCCGGTTGAAGAGCACATCTGAAAGCTGCTGGGTCGAGTTGATGTTGAAGGTCTTGCCAACCGTCTCATAGACCTGCTTCTCGATCTCAGCCAGGCGCTGCTCGAGCCGTTTGCCGGTCTCCTGGAAGAAGGGTAGATCCAATGAGATTCCTGCCATCTCCATGTCTGCCAGGACGGGCGTGAGCGGCAGGTCGATCTCATAGAGCAGCTTCTCGCCGTTGACGCGCTTCAAGCCTTCAATTTGAATCGGCAGCAAGCGCAGCGTTACCTCAGCATCCGCTACCGCGTATGGCGCCGCGGATTCAATCGCTACTTCCGCCATGGTGATCTGTTTCTTGCCTTTGCCGATCAGGTCTTCGATGTGCGTCATCTCCTCGCCAAGCTTGTTAAAGGCGAGGTTCTTCAGCCCCATATTGCGCGAGCCGGGGTCGATGATGAACTCTGCCAGCATGGTGTCGAACGTCAGCGGAGAGACGTATAGTCCCTGCTTTGCCAGCACAATATAATCGTACTTGGCATTGTGAGCGATCTTGCCGATCTTTGGATTTGTGAGAGGTTCCTTGAGCGCCGAGATGACCTGCTCGAGAGGCAGATTCATCCCTGCATGATGTCCAACGGGAATGTAATAACCTTCGCCCTCCCGGATTGCCAGGGCGATGCCGACAATGTCTGCCCTCATCTCCTCGGTGGAGGTGGTCTCGGTATCGAAGGAAATGATCTCTGCGTTGTTCAGCTCGTTGACCAGGTCCGCCAGCTTCTCCGGAGTGTCGACGATTTTGACATCAATATCGAGGTTCGAAGTGGGCGCATAGACCACGGCCTGCCGCGCCTCTCCTGCGAACATTGACATCTGCTCGCCCGCCTTAAGCGGCACAGCCGCGGGAGCAGCCGTCTCTTTGCCCCCGAGCCGGTCCAGGACTTTGAGCAGCGAGCGAAACTCGAGCTCCGTGAAAAGTGCCTCAAGTGCAGTGAGGTCGATCTGCCCGGCGCGGGCGCGCTCCAGGTCGAGCTTGATGTTGAGATCGGTCTTAATCTGCGCCAGGTCGCGGCTCATGAACGCATTCTCGCGGCCCTGTTCGAGCTTGCCTCGCCAGCGGTTCTCCACCTGTTCGAGGTTTTGATAGATGTTATCAAGCGTCCCGAATTTCTGGATCAGGGCGATGGCAGTCTTCTCTCCGATACCCGCCACGCCGGGGATATTGTCTGATTTGTCGCCGACCAGCGCCTTGTAGTCCACCACCTTATCGGGAGGGACGCCCAATTTGTTCACCACGTCCTCGTCGGTAATGTAGTTCTGGTCGTCGCCCGCAAGATAAACAGCGGTGCGGTCATTGACCAGCTGCAGCAGATCGCGGTCGCCAGTGATGATCTTCACTCCCAGCCCCTGCTGCGCGGCTGTCCGGGCGATGGAGCCGAGCACGTCATCCGCTTCGAAGCCCTCCATTTCCAGGCGCGGGATGTTGAAGGCGTCGATCATCTCACGGATGCGCTTGATCTGCGGCGAAAGATCGTCCGGCATTTTGGCGCGCGTACCTTTATAAGCCGGGAAGATTTGATCGCGAAAGGTCTTGCCGGTATCGAAGGCAACCGCGATGTAATCCGGTTTTTCCTGCTCGATGATTCTAAGGAGCTCGCGGGCAAAGCCATAGGTGCCCGCAGTGGGCTCGCCGGTGGAGGTCTGCCAGCGGGTACTGCTGCCGCCAGCCGTAAGGGCAAAGTACATGCGATATGCGAGTGCGTGTCCGTCAATCAGGTAAAGGGTGGAAGGCATGTGAGGGTCCAGTTGTCGGTAAACAGGTTTTAGTCATCAGTTTGTAGGAGCCAATTAAAATAATCACGCGGAGTTATTATACTCCGCGTGTCTTCTTTCATTACAAGCCGCGTGGCTCAGCGCGAATTACCTTCTGGGCTGCGAATATCCCTGCCGCGTGCGAGTTTGCTTAATATAGTCCTTGACCAACTGCGGTGGGTGCGGCTGGGAGCCGCCCATGATCAAATAGCCAGGCGCCCAGAAGTCCCCGGAAGGGTTCTCTTTCTTGTACTTGCCGAACTCCGCGAAGATTTTTTCCGAGCTCTGCTGGCGGACGATCCGCATGAGGTAACCGGGTGAGGTCGCCGGGGGCACATTGAGCACCCACTGCACATACTCGGGACGCACAGCCAGATATTCCAGCCGCCAGCCAAAGGCAATACAGATCTGCGGCAGCCACTCCGACAGCCGGTCGGCGAGGTCGCCGGTTAAGTAGTGGTTGCTGAAACGCGGCACCAGCAAACAGGCATAAGTTAGGTTATATAGTCCGGGAGAGATCGGTTCAAGCATCACGCGGCCTGCCACCTCGGTGATCGAGTGGGGTCGAGTCTCGTCCAGCTCGCCCGGCATGGGCTTGCGGATCGGCGTTTCCGGGCGGCGCTGGGATTTGGAGGGCATGGTCGCGTCGAAATCCTCGACGACGTGCTCCACTGTTTCTTCGTTATCTGGATTCGTAACTATGACATCGTTGGCTCGCATCGCAGGCGAGCTTTCGCGGCTGTACTGTCTCGAGCGCGAGGTCACCGGCTGTTCGAAAAATTCCTCTTCCTCGACTCTCGCCGCTCCCGGTTCGGGCCTGGGTGGAGGCACATCTGACAGGATGTCGGCGATGCTGGGGAAGACTAGGTCGGGCGTGCTTTCATCTTCCCAGCGTTCGGTGGGGGCATCGTACGAAGCCGGTAACGGCGCCATAGGCGGTTCCTGAACTTCAGGACTCTGCGTAGAAAGCCGGTTGACGAGCTGACCTGCCTGGGTGCGGATTGTGCTGAACGGAGTCTCCGCGTCGAAGACGAGCGCCAGCACCACATCTTCCGCCAGGCGCGTGGCATACAGCATATGCTCTGCTTTGGTCGCCTCCAACCGGACGAAGCGCAGCAGGTCGCTTCCCTTTTGCCCATCCCAGTGACGGGTCACCGTCAATGCCAGCTCCTTCGCCGCGCCCTGAGAAAGCTGCCCGGCGTATGACCACAGGCTGTCGCCGCGGGTGATCAGCGCCGCCTGCGCCGACGATTCGAGCGTCAGGCGCGTAAGGTGCTGCGCGGCCTTGTTAGCATCTCCCAGCCAGGGGAGCGCGGGGTCGTCTGCCTGAACCCGTGGCTGGGAACCGGGCCGACCTGCAGATAGTGAGAAGGGGGTGGATGGATCATTTATCATAGTCAACACATCCGGCAAAAAGTATGGCTTGGGCGATAACATCCAGGGCTCGAGCTCATCCAGCGATGGGGAGGTATCTTCCCGCGAAAACACAATCAACCGGATGTCCGGCTTGAGCATGCGCAGCGCCTGCCCGGTTTCAAGGACAGCCCGGTAGCCCAGGTCCATATCCAGGAACGCCAGGAAGGCATCTATCTCGTCGGCGCGCACGACCGTCTCGCCCTTCCCCTTGGTGATGTGAGCGCGATAACCCTCCTGCTCCAACCCGTGAAGCAGGATCTGTGCGAACCGGCTGTCCGCGCTCACAATTAGCAGGCTTTTGGTCATGTTTCTAAAGTTTATCACGTCAGAACATGCCAAGCAAGCTGCATAGGAACAATAGCCTACGAGATTGTGGAGAAATCCTTAGACTTGTCTAATCAACTTGATTTTCAGGTCTGTTTGTGCTATCAATAGAAAAAATTCACAAAGGGTTTTCGAATGCATCGAGAGCGAGTCTCTGAAAATGTTTTCTGGTTTCAAAGTGAAGTCTATGCTCAAGTTACAGCGGGGGTCGTTGCGGGACCCCAGTGGGCGGTGGTCATCGACACCCTGGCTTTGCCCGATGAAACGCTCAACATTCGCGAATTCATCGAGCATGAGTTAAATGTCCCCGTCCGTTATGTCATCAATACGCATTATCATGCCGACCATGCCTGGGGCAACTGTTTTTTTCCGGGCGCTACCGTCATTGCGCACGCGCGCTGCCGGGATTTCTTAATCGAGCGCGGCCTCCCCTCCCTGGAGGCTGCCCAAAGACAGAATCCCGCTTTACGGCAGGTCAAGATCATCCTGCCTCATATCACCTTTACGCATGGTGAGGTGACGCTCCGGGTGGGCAAAAAGAACCTGATTATTTCGCCCGCGCTGGGTCACAGCCCGGATGGCATTGCTGTCCTGGTCGAGGAGGACCGTATCCTGTTTGCCGGCGACTCGTTCATGCCTCTCCCTTATATTGTCGATGGGGATATCGAAGAGATCATGAGCTCGATCAAACAGATCGGCCGCATGGGGCTCGAGAACATCGTCCAGGGACATGGCGACATCATCCTGCGCGGCGAGATCGATGCGGCGGTGAAGGAAAATCTCAATTATCTGGCTGCGATCAAGAAATCGGTCAGAGCGGCTTCCCGGCGTAAAAATGCCGTGGAGCTTCTGGATGAGATCACCATCGAGGAGTGCGGCAAGAGCCGTGTTTATCTGGGTGGGCTTGCACAGACACTGCACCAGCGGAACCTGCGCAAGCTTCTACAAGAGATGCAGAACCCCCAGCCATCATGACCGCTTCATTTATTCATTTCTGCGCGCGCTTCTTTCCTGGCTCTTAACCAGCCGTTCAAACTGAACTTGACCACCCGCTCCTTGCCCGCCAGGAGCTTTTTGATGTTGGGCCGCAGCGCCCAGATCAAGAGCAGCTCGGCAATGACACCATACCAGATATGGATCGGCTCGAGCAATCCTAACCCTGCGTAAATCGCGAAGACGACAGTGACCACCAGCCCGATCGCCATGGTGGTCACGGAAGCAATGCCGAGCGTAAACCAGATCAAGGCTCCTGCTGCCAGCACAATGGGCAGGATGGGCGCCCAGAGTCCCATAGCTCCGCCCAGGGCCGGCGCGCCGCCTGCGCCGCCGTGAAAACGTAGCTTCCCATCCCCATCGCGCACGATTAAAAAGAATGAATAGTTATGTCCCAGGATCGCGGCCAGGGGAGCCAGCACGTGGAACAGGGGCATTTCCGGTATTAAAGTCCTCGCGATCCAGACCGTGACGGCTCCTTTGAGCACGTCGAAGAAAGCGGTGAGCAGGCCCGCCCCCAATCCCGCGGCGCGCACAGCATTGGTACCGCCGGTGCGCCCGCTCTCGACCGTCCGAATATCCTTCCCTGTTTTGATCTTAACAATCAATAAGCCGAAGGGGATGGAGCCGATCACATACCCCAAGATGACAACCCCAATGCCGATCAATGTTTGCATCGTGTTGGATCCTCCGAGTGAGTTGCCGCTCGTTCATGAAGGAGTCAACGTACCGAATGGCTTGCGGAGCCAAATCTAGACTCTACGTTCACATGATTGTGCGGCACTGTGTACAGCCTGAAACACAGCGAAAGGACGAAGGTTGCTCTACTCTGTGATTTGTAATGATACCTCGCTGGCGTGGCCGGATTCGATCCAAAACCCGCGCGCCTGCCAGTGACCGCTGGCTTGAGACCAGATGATGTGCACGACCTCGTACGCCGCCTCGGCGATATCGGTGGGGGATGCGTCCGCGGGACCGGCAGGGTGCGAGTGAAAAATACCGAGTAGCTCCAGACCGTTGGATTCGATCCACCGGAAGGCCTTGATCTGCTCATGAGGGTCCATGACGAAGCGCGTCGGGCTCTGGGCTCGATTGCGCACAAAAATCACCTTCTCGACTCCGTCCGCTCTGCCCGCCAGCAGTCCACATGCCTCCAGCGGTGCATGCCGACGCACGTATTGCATCATCTCGCGCCAGTGCGCTCCACTAATTCTGAGCTCACGCTTCATTGAAAATAAAATATTATTGAAGAAAAATAGCCAGCCCCCAGCACAGCCCGAGAATGATGGTCGGTTCCAGGGCTGCGCGTCGCGCCGGCTGGTCCTCCCCGAGGTTCATAGCGAAATTGGTCAAGCCATATAATGAACCGATGAGCACCAGGCCGTACTGGATCGGCGAGAGAGGCCAGTAGTGCAGACCGGACGCAACTTGAATGCAAACAAAGGCAATCCCTGCCGACCAGGCATATTCCCAGCGTTCACTCAGGCGCAGGTGCAGGATGCGCAGGCTGGCAAGGAATGCAGCCAGGAATAAAGCCGGAAGGCTGAGATAAAGACGTGCATCGCTGTACCGCAGTGCAACCGCCAGAAGAAAAAAGAGCGTATAGGAAATTGCGGTCAACCCGGCGATGGCGATGGCGTAATACGGTGCACCCGGGTCCACCACCACATATTCGGCCACGAAAACGAGATAAAGGAATGTGCCGGCAAGGAGAAAACCTGTCCACCAGGCCGCTCCAGCCGGCAGAATGGCAAGCGGGACGCCGATCACAAAGGTGGTCAAGGTTGGCAGGAGCCACCACTGGTACGTGGAGCGGCCGTTCAACGTGGGATGGCTGCGCAGGATCCAGTCCATGCCGGTGGCGGTCAGCCCGGCGGCCAGCACGGTCATCGCTGTGAATAAGTTCAGGGGAACGAGCAGAAAAAAGCCCGGGAGCTGGACTTCCAGGTTGAACTCGGGCGCCGAAATCACGTGAGTTAGCGCAAATGCCAGCAAGACCGTAGATGTCAACACGCCCACGCGGTCCGGATCGGGCAAATACCTGCCTTCATCCATAGCTGTCATTGTACCTGCCTCATAGCCGGATGCCAAGATAGGGTCGTTATGGTAGAATCAAGTGGTTATGTACACGCAAAAATTGGAAGGGCTTCCGCCACCGCCGGGCGTGATGAGCTCATTGAGAGCCGGGTTCGACACAGTATCCAGCCATATCAGCCTGATTCTCATTCCGGTTTTGCTCGATCTCCTGTTGTGGTTGGGGCCTCGTTTGAGCGTGTACACCCTGATCGACCCGTTTTTTCGGTTGCTATTTCAGCAGGCACGGCGGGGTGTGACCTCCGCAGCAGAAATCCAGCGGGTGACGGAAGTCCAGTCGCTCTTGAGCGAGGTGGCAGAACGATTTAACCTGTTCAGCTTGCTGAGTAAGCTGCAGTTGTTTCCGATTGGCATTTCGAGCCTGATGGCACGGACCATGCCGGTCGAGACCCCGCTTAATTCGCAAGCGGTCTTGCAGCTCTCGTCGGCGCCTGCCGTGGTCGGGCTGGGTTTTGTGCTCGTGCTCGCCGGTTGGGCTCTCGGTGGCTTGTACTTTTACTGGGTTTCGGGGATCGCGCTGGGTATGGACGCGGAACAGGGAAGAGGCGTCCGTGCAGGCTGGGCGATCCTTCAGACGCTTCTGCTATCGGTGATCTGGCTGGTCGGTATGCTCCTGTTCTTTATTCCAGTCACACTTTTGCTGACCGTGCTGACGATGATCAGCCCCATCTTGGCGAGCGCGGCGCTGTTCGTGCTGCTGCTGGTGGCTTTCTGGCTGGTCGTTCCATTGTTTTTCACGCCGCACGGGATTTTTGTCCGGCAGCAGAACGCTTTTTATTCGATCTTCACCAGTTTGCGGATGGCGCGTTTCGCCCTCCCGACCAGCGTTTTGTTCGTGCTGTGCTGGTTCCTGCTCTCGATCGGCTTGAGCTACCTGTGGAGCGTCCCTCCTGCCGACTCGTGGATGACGCTGGTGGGCATCGGTGGGCATGCGTTTATTACCACCGCTCTGCTTGCCGCAAGTTTTGTCTACTACCGGGATATGAATGCCTGGCTGCAGGCTGTCTTTGAACGATTGCAAAAGAAACAAAATATACCTACAAAACGAGTGTAACTTTACTTACGAACTTGGAGGCTTTTGTGGCGAAAGAAAGTACGATTAATTACGATGTAAGCTCCATTCAAGCACTTGAAGGCATTGAGCATGTGCGCAAGCGCCCCGGCATGTACGTGGGCGGTACCGACATTAAAGCATTGCATCATCTTGTCTATGAAGTCGTTGATAATGCTATCGACGAGGCGCTGGCGGGGTACTGTACCAACATCAATATTACGATCCATCCTGATAGCAGTGTGACGATTGAAGACAATGGCCGCGGGATCCCTGTCGGTCCGCACCCCACTAAGAAGGATATGAATGGCAAGCCGATGGAAACTGTCGATGTGGTTATGACGGTCATTGGCGCGGGTGGTAAGTTCGGCGGCGGCGGCTACAAGGTATCTGGCGGTCTGCACGGTGTGGGCGTCAGCGCGGTCAACGCCCTTTCCGAATGGATGACGACCGAGATCAAGCGCGACGGAAAGCTCTGGCAGCAGAACTACAGGCGGGGTGTGCCGCAGGGCAAGATCCAGCAGACTGGCAAGGTCAAAGACGGCGACACCGGCACCAGCCAGAGCTTTAAGTTCGATAAACAGATTTTTACCGAGGATATTGACTACAAGTTCGACACGCTTGTGCAGCGCTTCCGCGAGATGGCGTTCGTGACGCGCGGCGTCACCATCCGGTTCGTCGATGAGCGCAACGACCGCGAGATGACCTTCTACTTCGAAGGCGGCATCACATCTTTCGTCCGTTACCTGAATCGCAACCGCGATAACCTGCATCCCGTGGTGCACGTGGAAAAGGAGATCGAGGCGGTCGGGATCGAGTCCGCCATCCAATATACGGACGCCTATACGGAATCGGTGTATTCGTTCGCCAACACCATCAATACCATGGACGGCGGCACGCACCTGACCGGTCTGCGTTCTGCTATCACGCGTGTGATCAACGATTACGCCCGCAAAAACGGTTTGCTCAAGGATGCCGATCCCAACTTCTCGGGCGACGACACACGCGAAGGTCTGACGGCAATCGTCTCTGTTAAACATCCGGACCCGCAGTTCGAATCGCAGACCAAAGTGAAGCTCATGAACCCCGAGGTTCAGACGTATGTGACACAGGTAGTGGGGGAGGCGTTCAGCACGTTCCTCGAGGAGAACCCGCAGGCAGCCAAAGCGATCATTGCCAAGTGTCTGACCTCGGCACGAGCGCGGGATGCAGCCAAGAAGGCGCGCGAGCTGGTCATCCGCAAATCGGCGCTCGAGTCGTTGACGCTGCCCGGCAAGCTGGCGGACTGCTCCGACCGCGATTCGTCCCGTACCGAGCTGTATATCGTAGAAGGTGACTCAGCAGGCGGCTCTGCCAAGCAGGGCCGTGACCGGCACTTCCAGGCGATCCTGCCGCTGCGCGGCAAGATCATGAACACCGAGCGCGCTCGCCTCGATAAGATCCTCTCCAGCAACGAGATCAAGGCGCTGATCTCCGCCCTCGGCACGGGCATCGGCGACAACTTCGACCTGGAAGGCTTGCGCTACGGGCGCGTCATCATCATGACCGACGCCGACGTGGACGGCAGCCACATCCGCACGCTGCTTTTGACCTTCTTCTTCCGCTACATGCCGAAGCTGATCGAGGATGGTCACCTGTACATTGCCCAGCCGCCGCTGTATCGCATCGCCTATAAGAATCAGGTCAAGTATGCCTACACGGAGCGGGACAAGGACAAAATCGTTAAAGAAGTCGGCGAGAAAGCCAGCCTGCAGCGCTATAAGGGTCTGGGCGAGATGAACCCAATCCAGCTCTGGGAGACCACCATGAACCCGGAGAACCGGACGCTGCTGCTGGTTACCGTAGAAGATGCTGCCGAGTCGGATCGCACCTTCGACATGCTGATGGGCGATGCGGTGGACCCCCGCCGCAAGTTCATCCAGACCCATGCCAAGGCAGTCCGCAATCTGGATGTGTAGTTGACTGGAACGTCCCGAAGGTGGTAGCGACCGCATGTTGCTACTCTATAAACCTTCGGGACGTTCTTTTGTTTGTTATGAAAGTACCATAGTTGACTAGGGGGGTGTGGAGTAAAATTCTGTCGCGTGCGTGACAGGATGCCCGCTCGCGAAGGCTAATGAACGAATCGTTACGTCTGAGAACAACGTTGAGCAAGATAACACAATCCATTGTCCTGGTGTATCAGGGCATTGCCATTGTGACGTTTCTCGCGTCCGTGTTCATTGGAGTCAGCTGGCTGAACAAGCCTTTCATCGGGGGATTTTTCGAACAGACCATGGTGTTGAACGGTTCCGATACGCGCGAAGCCAGGAAACAATGGGCGCTCTACGCACAAGGCTTTGGGCTGGGTGATCAGCTGGTCTCGGTAAATGGTCAGCAGGTATCAAATTCGCGCGAGCTTGATGGCGTACTGGGCTCCCTGACGGAGGGGCAGCGTGTTCCGTTGGAGCTGCGGACCTCCGAAGGGGAACTTCGAACGGTGGATGTCACCCTGCAGCGGCTCGCGAATGCCGACCGGAGTATCTACTTCTTCCTACCGTTGGGACTGAGCGCGATCTTTTTGGGACTCAGCCTGTGGATCTTTGGCTTGCGCCGCACGGAGTCTGCTGGGCGCTCGTTTTCGATCATGGCGACCTCGATGGCGATTGCCATTGGCACCCTGTTTGATCTGTACACCTCCCATTATTTTACCTATCTCTGGACCCTTGCAGCCGCCCTGTGTGGCGGCGCCCTGATCGATCTGGCGCTGTGCTTCCCACAGGAAGCGCGCTTCCTGTTCCGGCATCCCTATTTGCGCTGGTTCGGTTACATCATTGCGGGTATTCTGGCGATCAATGCTTTCGTCGCCCTGAACGATCTTGCTAATCCGACAGCTTATTTTGGCGCCTGGCGGAACATATACATTTTTTTGGGCATTTCAGCCTTGTTTTATTTCGGCGCACTGGCTTATCACGCATTTGCTGCGCAATCCCCGGTCGTCAAGAACCAGGCAAGAACGATCCTGTTTGGATCCCTGCTGGCGTTTGGCCCCATCGCTTTCTGGCTGCTGTATTCTTCCTGGAGGAACGCGGTTCTCGGATTTGAGAACTCGATTGCCTTTCATCCTTATCTCTTTATCCCGTTCATTCTGTTCCCGTTGGTCAATGGATATGTGATCCTGCGCTTCCGCCTGCTCCGGATCGATTACTGGGTGCGCCAGGGACTGGTCTATTCGCTGATGACCATTCTGGTGGTGCTGGCATATGGATTGATGGTAACGGGAATTTCCTACCTCTTCTCTGCCAATATCTCATTTGCCAATCCCTACCTGATCGGGGCCCTGGTCTTTGTGATAGCTGCGTTGCTCGATCCGCTGCGCACCCGTCTGCAGGTCCTCGTGGACAGCACGTTCTTCCGCGGGCAGCGCGCCTATGAAGAGCGTCTGCGGACATTCAGTCATGAGCTCACCGGCGCCCTGGACCTCAATTCCATCGGCCGCGTGCTCCGTGAGCAGATTGCAAGCAGTCTGGTGCCAGACCGCTTGCATATTTATACATATGATCCGCTGAACGATCAGTACGCGGCGCTGGCAGACGGCGATGGGCGGCCCACCAGCGACATCCGGTTTTCATCCAATAGTTCGCTGTTGCAGTATTTCCAGAAAGAGAAGATTCCACTTTACCTCGATATGATCAATCCACCCGCGTCCATGCGGGGCGATGAGGTGCGCCTGAACTTACTGGGTGCGCGGCTCTTTGTGGTGCTGCCGGGTGGGGAACGGCCCGTCGGCTGGCTTGCCCTGGGCACGCCTCTCTCGGGCGGCGTGTACACCCCGAAGGACCTGGATTTCCTGGATAGCCTTTCCGATCAGTCTTCGGTCGCGATCGCCCGGGTGCAGACGGTGGTGGACCTCGAGCGCCGCGTCCAGGAGATGAACGCGTTGACGCGCGTCTCGCAGGGCGTCAATGTCACGCTGACCTTTGACGACGTGCTCGAGCTGATCTTCGCTCAGGCGTCCCAGATCCTCCCGGCTACGCTTTTCCATATTACCCTGTATAGCAAGGCTGCCAATTATTTCTACTATGCCTTCCGTGTGGATGACAACGAGCGTATGAACCATCTCGAGAACCAGCCCCTGCCTCCAAGCCTTGGGCTGGGACCCGAGATCATTCGTAAGGGACGACCGATCCTGACCCAGGATTACCTCCGGGAATGCCAGTCGAGGAACATCACGCCTTCCGCGCAGGGCGTGTATGCCTGGATGGGCGTGCCCCTGAACTCCGGGGCAGAAACTATGGGATCTCTGAGCGTGGGCAGCAGCGATACCACGGTCACGTATACCCGCGCCCAGCTTGATCTGCTGCAAGCCATTGCCGATCAGACCGTTGGCGCCATCGTCAAAGCCCGCCTCCTGCAGGAAACGCAACAGCGCGCCCACCAGCTCGCGACCCTGAACGAGATCACCCGCCAGATCACGTCTACGCTGGAGCAGGAATCCCTGCTGCGCAATATCCTCGAGAATGCCGTCCATATCTTGAACTGCGAAGCGGGAACCCTGTTTCTGATGGATGAGCAGACCGGCGAGCTGGTCTTCCGCGTGACCGTGGGTCCCGTGGCAGGAAACTTACTGGGGCAGCGCCTGCCGGCTGGCACCGGGATCGCAGGTCGGGCGGTGCAGCTGCGCGCTCCCATCATCGAGAACGATGGACAGCGCTCACCCGCCCACTTTGGAGTGACCGATAAACAGACCGGTTTTGTCTCCCGTTCGCTACTGGCTGTACCGATGCAGATCAAAGACCGCGTGCTGGGCGTGATTGAGGTCATCAACCGCAAGGACGGTCTGCCTTTTGTGGAGGACGACCAGAATCTGCTCATGGCGTTTGCCGGACAGGCCGCGGTTGCCCTCGAAAATGCCCGCTTGCTGGCGATGAGCGACCAGGAGCTGGCAGAGAGGGTGGAAGAGCTTTCGATCATGGGCCGGATCGTCCGTGAGTTGAATGCCAGCCTGGAGGTGGATCGCGCCATGCGCATCACACTTGAATCGGCGATCCGCCAGACCAATGCCGAAGCGGGTTTGATCGGCATGCTGGAGAACGGCGACCTGCGTATTATGGCGCAGGAAGGCTATGAGGAACTGGTCGCCGAGCCGTCGCCCTCACGAATACATCTGGAACATGCCGCGATTAAGTCTGTGATCCAGACCGGGCAGTCGAACCAGGTCTCACTGCTTGGCAATGGCGCCCGGGGACTTCTGCCGAATGCTCATACCCAGATCATCATCCCGATCCGCCGCGAGGCGCAGGTCATCGGTTTGATCCTGCTGGAAAGCACCAGCGACTCACAGGCAAACCTGGCGTTTCTGAATCGCCTGAGCGATAATGCCGCCATCGCCATATCAAATGCCCAGCTCTACGACGCCATCCAGCGCGCCAACCTGGCGAAGAGTGAATTCGTCTCCTTTGTCGCGCACGAGCTGAAGAATCCAATGACATCCATCAAGGGCTACACAGAGCTGCTCGCCGCAGGGTCTGTCGGGCAGATCAACGAGATGCAGGCAAATTTCCTGAACACCATCCGCTCGAACGTCGAGCGCATGTCCACACTGGTCTCGGATCTCAACGATAATGCCAAGATCGAAGCGGGCCGTCTGCGCCTGGACTTCAAGCCAGTGGACGTTCGTGAAGTGGTGGAAGATGTGTTCCGCTCCACCCGGCGACAGGTGGAAGATAAGAAGCAGACGATTGAGCTTCAGATCCCGCCCCGGCTGCCGGCAGTCTGGGCAGACCGTATCCGTGTGGGACAGGTGCTCACCAATCTAATCAGCAACGCGCACAAGTACACACAGGAGGGCGGTAAGATCATCATCGGCGCCGGGGAAACAAATAACCAATGGGACCCGGAAGGGGCAAAGCAAGTTGTCCACGTCTGGGTGAAGGATAATGGAATTGGCATCAATATCGAGGACCAGGCAAAGATCTTCCAGCGCTTTTTCCGCTCCGACGACATGAAAGCGCGCGAGGTCCCGGGCACCGGCCTGGGCTTGAACATCACCCGCAGTCTGGTGGAGATGCAGGGCGGGCGGATCTGGTTCAACAGTGAGTTCCGCAAGGGAACGACCTTTCACTTCACGATTCCGGTCGCGGAGGGCTAAACGGCGTGACAATTCGAGCATCCACAGGGTATGCGCAGGCACTCGACGGCCGCGAGGCGGGTCTGCAGGCGGCGCATCAGGCATTGAACCGGCTTGGCTCGGGGACTCCTGCCTTCAGCTTTGTGATCGCCTCACACCAGTATCCGGCGCGCGAGGTGATCAGCGGTGTCTCCGCCCTGCTCGGCGATACGCCGCTGATCGGCTTCAGCAGTTCGGTCTGCCTGGCGGGAGACGGCTTGCATCATAACTCGGTGCTGGTCGGACTGCTGGCTGGCGATATGCAGGCGGAGACGCGCTGGATGCCGGGTTATGCCCAGAGCGGGCGTGAGACCGGAGCGCAGCTCTCGAAGCAGATTTCGGAGCAGACCGATACACGCGGTCTGTTTTTCTTCGCGGATGGATTCAACGGAGACGCGGATCAGCTTTGCAATGCTCTTTCTGCCGGTTCGATCCCGCTGGCCGGCGGGCTTTCCTCGGGAGACCTGCACACCGGTCAGTCGTACCAGATCGCCGGGCCGCAGAATGGGACAGGCGCGCTGGCGGTAGCATTTCTACGCGGCAGCCTGCGCGTGGGGGTGGGCTTTGCCCATGGCTGGAACCCGATCGGCAGCCAGTTCCGGGTGACGCGCTCGCGCGGCTTCTGGCTCCGCACCCTGGACGGCCGTCCCGCCTCCGAGACCTATGCCCAGTTGTTCGGGCATCCTGCACGCGAATGGGCGTTCCCGCCGCTGAGTCATTTGGCACGTTTATATCCCCTGGGTGTGGAGCAGGGGGATCAACTCGTCATCCGCGCCCCGATCCGCGTCGAAGCAGATGGCAGCTTTCGCATGAACGCGCCCGTCCGCGATGGTGTGGACGCCTATCTGCTGGTGGGTAGTCGCGCCTCCTGTGAGAATGCTGCCCAGCAAGCCGCGCAGCAGGCATTGCAGCAGCTCGATGGAGCCAAGCCGGTCTTCGCCTTCGTCCTCGTGGACATCGCCTGGGAGATGTTGCTCAAATCGCATCCCGGCGCGGAGATCAGCGCCGTCCAGGATATCCTTGGAAAGGAAGTGCCGCTGGCGGGGGGATATACGCTTGGTCAGGTGGTCCCGGGCAGGGACTCGGGATCGCCGCAATTGCTGAACCAGCATATTGTCGTCGTGGCGTTTGGGGAGTCGTAGATCGCTCATCTCTCAGCGTGAATCAGAAACATCAGGGGTCGAGAGGGATATAATCCATGGAAGAGGAGATGCGCATGAGACCGAACATTTTCTTGCTCTTCACCACTGGACTGATCTTCATGGCTGCTGTCTTAACAGCCTGCGCCGCGCCTGCCACCCCGGCGACTCCGCCCACCCTGACCCCGACTTTATTCCTCGCCACACCTACATTTTTAGTTACACCTGGTCCCGGCACACCCGGTGGGACGGCTTTCCCCAATCCCTCCACCATCTGCACAGACGCGCAAGCCACAGCTTTGATCGATTCATTCAGGACGGCCGTGGTCAACGCGGACGGACTGCTCATGAGCTCCCTCGTCAGCCCGTCGCGCGGCATGGACGTGGCGCGCTTCCGCGATGGGACGGTCATCACCTACAGACCCGAGCATGCAAAATTCCTCTTCGAAACCACCTTCCAGGTGGACTGGGGGACAGCCCCCGGCAGCGGCCAGGCTGTCAGTGGAGCCTTCCACGAGGTAATCGTACCTGAGCTGCTGAAGGTCTTCAACCAGCCTTATACCCTTTACTGCAACGAACTGAAGCACGGCGGCGCGACGTATGAGCTAACCTGGCCCTATCAGGGAGAATATTATTCTGTTCATTTCCCGGGCACGGCCGAGAATGGCAACATGGACTGGTATACCTGGGTGATGGGGATTGAATATGTCAGCGGAAAGCCCTACGTTTATGCGCTAACCCCCTTTTTCTGGGAGCCTTAATCGATTCTTTAATGTAAGAACTCGCTCCCTCCGGTATACTGTAGTTATAGTTATTGCAAAAACTTGCAATAAGGAATTCTCATGTCCTGTGCATCCGAATATTCCCCCCAACTCCGCGCCCGCGGCTTTCGAATGACGTCTCAGCGTCTGGCGATCCTGCACGTCTTGCGCCATAACCACTCGCATCTTTCGCCGAGCGAGGTATACCGCCAGGCAAAGAAAGAGCTGCCCGGGCTCACCGAGCCAACTGTCTATCGGACGCTCGAATTCCTGGCAGCGAACGGTCTGGCGCGCGCCTCTCACACAGGCAATGGTCACCTGATGTATGAAATCGCGGGTGCAGAGCATCATCACATTGTCTGCCGCCTGTGCGGCACGGAGGTCGAAGTGGAACACAAACTCCTGGAAAGCTTCTACCGAAAATTAGAATCGATCACCGGGTATCTGCGTATTGATAGTCACATGACGTTTTTTGGCGTTTGTCCCGGTTGTCAATAAAACTCAACGAGGAGACTCAACCATGCACTATTCCCCCACCCCCTTGCATATCCCCGACGGCTTCTTGAGCTTTGTCGTGTCGATCGTTTCCTGGGTGATTACTGCGGTCATCCTCAGCCTGGCAATCTCGCGCTCGAACAAGTCTCTAGGCGAGCGGCAGATCCCCCTGATGGGTGTGATGGCTGCCTTTATCTTTGCCGCCCAGATGATCAACTTTCCGGTGGCGGGCGGCACGTCCGGTCACCTGCTCGGCGGCGCGCTGGCTGCGATCACGCTGGGGCCCTGGGCGGGGATGCTCGTCATGACCGCGGTCATCGCAGTGCAGGCGCTGCTGTTCCAGGATGGCGGCTTGCTTGTGATGGGCGCCAATATTCTCAATATGGGCTTGATCACGGCTGCGATCGGGTATGGACTCTATCGCGGCGTCGCCGCGGGCAGCCGGGCGCTCAAGCTGACGGTAGCCGGATTCGCGGCCTGGCTCTCGGTGATGGCGGGCGCGTTGTTCACCTCGCTGCAGCTGTGGCTGAGCGGGACCTCGCCGCTGCAAATCGTCATCCCGGCGATGCTGACCGTGCATGCCCTGATCGGTCTGGGAGAGGCGCTGATCACCGTTGCCGCCCTGACATTCATCCTGCAAACGCGCCCCGACCTGATCGGTGAACAGTCCGCCTCGGCGCAGGGGAGCCGCGGCTGGGTGGTAGCGGGCATCCTGGTCTCGCTGGCTGTCGTCCTGCTCTCGCCTCTTGCCTCCGCGGACCCGGATGGGCTCGAGCGGGTTGCCTCCGACCTCGGGTTTCTTAACCGCGGCGCTTCGGCTCCCTTTGAGATCATCCCCGATTACACCCTGCCTTTCCTCGGGGAGACTACTCTTTCGACCATTTTCGCCGGGACCATCGGCATCATCGTTGTGGGCGTGATCATTCTCCTGCTCGGGCAGGGGTTGAAGGCAAAGAGCTAATCTGATACCCGAGAGTCGAAATTCGAAGATCGAGTATCGCATATC
>DATHTH010000340.1:0-20150 GCA_035463495.1 Anaerolineales bacterium
GCGGCGAAGCCGCACCCAGGTCCCGTGTGTGGATTTTGAAAAGCAGAGTGGGGATTGGACGGGAGAGCTATCTAACGGTACCGAGAAATCCGTCGGGTATTTCGGTGGCTCTTAAGAGATAACGAAGAATTCCATCAAGCCCTGATCGCAACGGCGCTCAACTGCTCGTAATATGGCTTGCATTCTTCCAGCAACGGCTTCAGCGCCTCCGGGAAGGGCTCGAATTTCTGAATATACTTCCCAAAGCCTGTCGATTGATGTACAGATTTATACCAGTACTTCGCCCACGAACCATCTTCCGGGCGGGCGCCTGCCTTCCAGCTCAACATCGCTTCCTGAAAGGGAATGCCGATTCGCTCGCACAACTTACCCAGCACCTTTTTCGGGTTGAGCAGGATTTGTTTCGAGTCCAGTACTGGCGGATCCTGCCCCATGGACCGCAGCTGGCTGAGCAGCTCTGTATGGTATTTATAACCAACGTCCCGTAAAGATAAGTTTTCGATCTGCGATGCAAAACTTGGCAGCATATCTACCGGGTCGCGCGTGAGCAAGACGTTAACTGTCTCTGCAAGGAACCCTCGATCAAGGTCGATCAGGTGATGAGTCATGTGCTTGAAAAACGCCACCGGCCTGGGTTGGTCACCAAGGATCAGGTCATGCACCACCTTTTCACCGTCATTTTCCATGGTGGCGATGACTTCTTCCGCGCCGGGGTGATACTCGCGCGCGGGCGTTTTCGATAGGTAATGCGCATACAGCGGCTCGTCATAGACCACTGTGTCGTCGCGCTGCGCAAAGGAATACATCAACGCGGTGGAGATATTGCGTGGACCGCTCCACAGACAGATACGAACGACTTTATCCGGCATGATTACCTTCCCTCCTTCGCCTTTTGAACTGCCCGGTGCACCTCAGCCTGATACAACTCTGTGAGCCTTTCCGTCATCGCTCCGGGACTGCCCCCGCCGATGAGGCGCCCATCCACTTTGACAACCGGTGTCAGCCCGCCGAACGTGCCGGTGACGAACGCCTCGTCCGCACCATAAACATCAAAAAGGGAAAAATTCTTCTGATAACAGGGAATGCCGCTTTCACTGGCAACCTGAATAACCTTGCCGCGAGTGATACCGTTCATGCAGTATTGACCAGTGGAGGTCCACACTTCGCCGTTCTTGACGATGAAAAAGTTCGTAGCGTTGCAGGTGGAAACGAATCCGTGAATATCGAGCATCAGGGCCTCATCTGCCCCTGCTTCTAGCGCCTGCACCAATGCCATCACTTCGTGCAGTTTGCTGTGACAGTTCAAGCGCGGGTCGAGGTAATCCGGCGAACCGCGGCGGATGGTGCTGGTGAATAGCGTCACACCGCGGCTGCGAGAATCCGGGCTGGCAAGCTTATATTCCGGGATGATGACGAGGTTGGGTCCCGTCAACACCAGGCGCGGATCCTGCGAGGGGGTCTTCTTCGTCCCGCGCGTGACCATAAAACGGACGTGCACACCATCATGCATGTCATTGGCTCTGAGCGTGTACCAGATCTTATCGGTCAGCTCCTGGCGGGTCATTTTCATGTCCATGCCGACGGTGGCTGCCGCCTGCCAGAGCCGATCCAGGTGCTCGTCGAGAAAAACCAGCACGCCATCATGCAGACGGAGCGCTTCCCAGATCCCATCTCCCACCAGATATCCACTATCGAACACGGAGATCTTCGCCTCATTGCGCGGGAAGAGTTCTCCGTTGACGTAGATCAATATCCTTTCATTGCGCTCATCCTGTACGGCGTTATGAGTTCCATGCACAGCCATGCGTAGCTCCTATTCTAAGATTTATTACAGACACTCTCTTGTTACTCTGGCCTAGGTAGTTATCAAATTGCGAAGGCTTTGCCCATAGACGGGGATGTATATCCGACACGGGACCCGCGCCAGACGCCAGGTTCGTAAACATTAATTATATTTCCCGTATCTTCCATTCGGAAGTGTCCACAAAGATTGCCCTGGTGCGCTTCGCTTTAACTGCCTTTGGCCAGTTATGAGTCTGGCAGAAAGCATTACAACATTGTCCGAGATGGTCTGCCATGTAGTGCCATATAAGTTCCAGATGATCTCCCTGTGTTTTCTGAGGTCGTTAAAATAATCACAAAATTGACTTTCAGGGTGCGGGTTTATATAATGTTTTCAGGGATCGTCTCTTCCTATACCTCTTGGACGCAAGATTGAGGCTATATCTACAATGCTCTGTCAGGGGGAAGAAAGGATCCGGGCTTACCATGGGCACCCAGAAAATTCGTTCTTAAGTTACTTCCATAGCTGGTTCGAGGCTGAATACGCTTATCGGCTTCCTGAATGCTGCGTGTTATTTCCGAGTGCTCAGTGGGCAGCCGGGTACGCAGGAAATTCACCGTCTCAGGAACAGAGAAATGGACTCATCGGGAGGTGTAGATCATGAAGATCCTGCTCGCCATATTCATCGCTGTCGTCGTGTTCCTCGGATTAAATTATCGTCAGCTATATACAGCCTGGACCATCAGAAGCGAAACAAAACGGTTAATCGAGATTGCAGGGGAGGCACCTGTGGACTTTAAGAATCCGGCACCGCTGGAGGACTACTTTGATTCGACGTTATCAGAAGACTTCTGGAGATTTTCAATCATTAACGGTGCCGGGAAAATTTCCCATGATCACGTCTGGCACTCGGCTGGCATCAAGATCGAGCAAGGACTTTCCATTGAACATGTTTATGATCAAGATTTCGAGAACGAAGACCGGAAGCTGCCAGATGCGCCGGCTGCAGGGCAATACAACAACGTGACCCTGATTGGAGGGAGCGGGTTTCAGCCGACTCCTTCCAGTGACGTGGTGTTGCAGTTCTCCTCGGAGGTAAGCGAACCATTCTACGGCACGGCCGGTGTCATCTTTCAACAGGTGGGTACCCTTGAAAAGAATGGCATGTTTGTAAAACCATTTGATATGTTCGGTTTTTCCGTCGCCGGTCGGGAGTCATCGATCAACGGAGTGAATGGTCCCCTCTGCTACCTGGCGCTCAACTGGGTGCCCGCTCGGGTTCAACCACTCGAGGCAGATGTTCATTCTTTACATACCTACGAAATCCGTCTGCGCTGGATGACTCGAACGGAATGGCTTGGCATCGTGAAGGTAGATGAAACAGAACAGTGTCAAATTCCCTTACCCGTCTTTGGACCGGTTGAGGTTCACGTCTGGAGTGATAATTCTCTGGTCGAGTATAGACCGCGACGCTGGTGGGAAATGGCGCCGTCCATGAATTTAAAGCTACAAAATGGAGGCGAGAAGCAATTTCATCTGAGGATGATCCGCATTTCTGAAGAAGCCCGCTGAAGTTTCTTTGAAGAATATGCGATTGAAGGGGGTCAAATGGTAAAGTCAAGATGCTTTCGGACAACTCTCGGCGCGGAGACCCGCGCCGAGAGTCGACTTAGGATGGGCACTATGACCTTGGGAATTCAGCCAACAGTTCTTCGCTGTAGTCAGCGGCAGGCAGCCAAGGGACAAGGTATGCTTGATAGAGCTTGTCTTCGTGGGTGAATACGGCATCGCCGGTGTTACGTTCCACGACCGCCAGATAGTCGCTCAGTTCATCGCCCTCCAGCACGATCGCCGATAAGCCGGTCACATTTTTGGGAAGCTCCAGGAGAGCCGGGTCGAGCGGCCAATCGGGGGCGGTGGCCGGTGGATCACCGGCATACTCAGAAATGAAGAGGGCTGCTCTATTGGGAACGTAGACCTCCGCTTCCGGATGGCGATAGCCACTCAGGAGCGAAGTAATGCCTTCGAACGCCGCCTGGTCGTTCGCGAAATTGGCATAGATCCTGACTTCTTTCAAGGAGTCGTCGGGCTGGCGCAAACGGATGATTGTGTAGGCTGCATCCGCCACGCACTGCTGTTCATTGCTGTTCGGGGGCCAGCAGAAGTCGGTGTAGCTTTCGAGGCGTTCAAAGCCCAGGTCTTGCACCTGCTGGAGCAGCTCCGCAGTCTCCTCAGGGGAGAGTTGAGCGATCATCACCCGCTCCTCGTTAAAGGTTTGACCTTCTTCCGTGTAGATCACGCGTCCATCAGCCAGCAGGGCGAACACGGGGGGACGTCCGAACTCAAAGGTAGCCTCAGGCCGGAAGAACGTTGGTTCGTATGCCAGCTCCAACACCACCGCGTCGGGCGTCAGACGGCCCGAACCTGCAGGCGTTTCACCCGGCACTTCCACCGGACTCTCTTCTGGAACCGGCGTGATTTGCGCGCGGGGAGCGGCGCATGCCGCCAATAACAACCCGGCTACCAGCCAGGCGTACAGCGTACGAAATAACACGAATCGAGTATTCATCACATTTCACCTCTAAACTTGTTTTTCCTTTCTGGAGAGTTACATCGGAAAACCACATACCTCCGAAGGACGCTGCACGGGCAATTTTGGTTCCTGGCCTGAGCAGTACGTCAAAATCTTACCAGTCAGGAATAGTGAAGAATACCTGATTCAACGCCTAATCACAATGACATCCATAGGGAACTTGCATCCTACTGTTCTAGATACAGGTAGAACTCGATCTTGTGGTCCGGATTAACTGTATCCGCGGCGCGTTCCAGCTTTTCGATCCGGAAGAATCCCCAGCTGTGGTGCCTTGCGCTGAGATCCATCGGTGCAAAGACGAGCAGATGAAGATGATCGAACCGGGTGTCATTTGCCTCCGGCAGGGCGCGGCTCAGCGCGTCCCGAGCAGATTTGAGCACCTTGTTCACAAAATCCTCCTGGAGCTCCAGGGGGCTTAGGATGATAGATAACCATTTACCGACGGTATGATGGTGATCCGTTTCAAGCGCTAGTTGGAGCTCGCCCAGAACCTGCCAGCCGGAAGCTGAAACAGGATGAGGGGATGCATTGACAGGCTTCACTTTATTCACCTGGCCCCTTGATTTGCTGGCGGGCTAGCTGCAGAAGCGGCCCGGCTCGCTGCGGTTTGACTCTCCGCCAGCCGGGCAAGCAGATCCAATTCCTCACGATAGACCTTTTGCAGCATATTCTTTGCTACGAAGCCTGCTACGAAACCCAGTCCCTTCAATTCGGTGGAGATGCTCACTTCTGCCCGGCCCTGGCTGTTGGCCGGGGAGACGCTGAAGCGCGTCACCGCGCCCGATATGAGATCCGTTTCCAGCAGGGTGCGACCGGGCTCAGGCTCCGTGATACGTGAGCGGAAGGAACGGGTCTGTCCCAGCAGGCGCATCTGGAAGCGGACGATTGTCCCCTCGCCAAATCCGCCTTCCTCCGCATGCAGAGAAAGAAAATACTTGGGAGGCAGGATGTGTGGATGCCCGTTGCGATAGTCTCCAATAATCCTGTAGATCTCGTCTGAAGATGCACGGATTACTTTCGATGCTGTTGCGGTCTGTGGTTTCATTTTCAGAGTTCCTTTTCTAGATTCTGTGTGTTTTCTGAAGGAAACCTGCAGAATCTTCCGTGATTGAGACGGACCCGGTCTCCCGCTATTCAGATGTAGACCGGGCCCGTTATGGATGGAGGACGCTAGTGCCCCGTGACCTAGGGATTGTCTGTTGGGGGAACCGACTCAGGCAGCTCAAAGGATGCCTGAACGCCGTTAACGTTGACGATATAGGGGCCCGGGAGCAGGCTGCTGACATCCAGGGAGATCACATATTCAAAGGGTGTAAGCATCTGTGCGCACAGCGCCTTTGGATCCGTTTTGGTTGTGACCGTCACGTTGAAGGTGTTGCCCGTGCGGGTCTGGCTGGCGCCGGCGATCGTGGTGCAGCCTGCGTCGGGGAGTTGTCCCCGGGCGATCACGTTTACCTGGATGGGGAACGACTCCAGAATTTGAATTTCGATGCTCTGCACGTCTGCGGTTCCAACAGGATTGGCAGGAGGAGGTGTGACGATCCCCTCGGTTGGGCGGGTGAGATGGCGGGCTGCCGATATCCAGCAGCTGCCTATGGAGTTATCCGGGCAGATCACACGCCACCAGTTCTCGTCCGCGCTCACGCCGGTTACCTGAGCCGTCTGGCCCTCTGCGAGGAAGCTGATGATGCTGAACTGGGTCCCGGGTCCGCTGCGCATGCGCACGTCCTGGAGCGCCATCACGAATTTGACGTTGGTTGAATAGGCGTTTGTATCCACAGGCGGGACGACAACTGGGTCGGGTCTGGCGAAGCCATCTTTGGCGAAGAGCAGCCCATACCAGTACAAGCCGCCATCGGGTAGTCGAGCCGCGAAGAGGATGGCTTCATCCTTGCCCTGCGGACCCCAACCAGAAGTGAATAGCGGGCTGACTTCCTGGACTTCCGGATCGACAATTGTGATCGGGTCGGTGCCCAGCAGCTCAACCAGATTCTTGTTTTCGTCTGCTGTGATGAGCGAGCTTGCACTCAGCAGGCTGCGCTGCAATTGCTCCACCGCCAGGTCAGGCGTCTGTGACGTACCTTCGGACTCCCAGTATCCGATCATGAAGGAGTCATCCATCAGGACTTTCAACAGATTGTAGTCGCGCACATTCAGTGCCTGGACCAGAAGCTGCCTGAAATTCGAAATATCACGGGTGAGCAGCTCGAAAGATGCTGTGACGCCGTTGACATTCACGGAATACTCAGCCGGAGGCAGGTTATTCACATCCAGGGGAATGACCTGCTCGAAGGGCGTGGCTGCCAGGGTGCAGATCGCCAGCGGATCGGTAGTGGTCGTCAGGGAGATATTGAATGTGTTTCCAGCACGCACCTGGTCGACGGCAGAGATCGTCGTGCAGCCGCCGTCAGGCAGCTGCCCGCGGGCGATGACGTTCACCTGCAAAGGCTGGGATTCCAGGATCTGGACCTCCACGCTTTGCACGAACGCAATTCCGGTGACCGGGATTCCGGGCTCCTCGGTGAGAATCGGCGGAGGCGTCGGTGTGGTCAGCGGCAAACATGCCGTCGCGAGCAAGGTGAGGATTGTTACAAGAGTGATGAGCTTCAGTTTTAACATGTCAATCTCCTTTCTTGGTTAGGTCGTAGCAATGACGACTTTATACAGGGAAAGGTTCTGCGGTTGGTCTTGAAAATCCGCACAGGAATGTGGACAAAAAATCACACAGAGCCGTCGAGGCGGCTCTGTCAAATTCTCATCGGATGTTACCTGATATTCGTGTAGCGAAGCTTGTTGTTGTCCCCTTGGATCGAACGGCTAAGGACTATCCTTTGGGCTGAAGCACCGTCACATTTTGTCCCGCATACTTTTCGTACAGATCCCTGCGCCGCTTTCTCCAGGCGTCCAGCCCGCCGCGCAGATTGCTGACGCGCCTGAAGCCCTTCGCCTTCAAATAATACGAGATCATGAAGGACAGCCCTCCACCGGGGCAGTACACCAGAATTTCCTTATCCCGGGGGAGCTGATCGAGGTATTTTTCCACCGAGAGAGGGGACACTTCATGTGAGTTCGGCAACCCCTTTTGCCTCTTCCGGTCGTCGGGTGGGCGCACGTCCAGGATAAAGGTTTGCTCATTGAACAGGATGCTTTCGTTCAACTGCGCAGGCGTGACCATGTTGACATAGGGGGTCCGGCCTTCAACATAATCTTGAACAACCTGCGTCATGTACTGGATATCTCGCCTCGAGGTGTGGTGCCCGAGACTGATCCGAATCGTTTCGCGTGCAGCCTGGTGGGATACGCCGATCGATGTCAAGACATGGGAAGGCTTGTCCTCTCCTGTGCTGCATGCCGAACCGGCAGATACGGCGACCCCCCGATAGTCGAGCATCCCCATCAACCCGGCGTTCTCTACGCCGGGAAATGTAACACTCAGCGTGTTGGGCAAGCACTCTGTTTCCGCCTCCGGTGAATTAATCACACAGTCCGGTTTGATTCTTTTGAGCTGCTGGATGAGCTCACTCTTCAACATCCGGATCCGTTTTACATCCGCGAGGAGCCTGTCTACGTCCTGGCAGGCGGCGCCAAACCCGGCAATATTGTGCAGGCTTTCGGTGCCAGCCCGCAGCCCACTCTCCTGGTGCCCGCCATGCAAAAACGGCGTGAACGGGCTGCCTTCTTTGACATACAGGGCGCCGATGCCTTTCGGCCCGTAGAGCTTATGCGCCGAAAACGAGGCATAATCGATGCCCCATGCGTGGACGTCAACCGGAATCTTCCCAAGCGCCTGGACACAATCCGCCAGCACGAGCACATCATGTTGGTGGGCAAGTTTCGTGATCGCTTGAATATCCTGGACTACGCCCGTCTCGTTATTGGCAAGGATACAGCAGAGCAAGAAGGTGTCCTCATCGATCATTTGCTCCAGCTCTGCCAGAAGCACACGTCCCTGGCGGTCCACAGGACAATACGTGACGATGAAACCCTGTGTTTCCAGATACTCCAGCGTGTTGAGCACAGATGGATGCTCGATTGGCGTCGAAATAATCTTTTTCTTTCCTGGAAAGAAGTGTTCGCTGACCGACTTGAGCACAGCATTGTTGGATTCCGTGGCGCAGGCGGTAAACAGAACCTCTTGAGCATCCGCATGGATCGCGCGGGCGACGTGTCCCCGGGCTTGTTCCATGATCTCAGCCGATTTTCTGGCAATACTATAGAAGGAGGATGGATTGCCGTAATGATTTTTCAGGACCTGATTCATCTTGTGCCGAACACGGCTGCTCACGTCCGTGGTTGCATTGTGATCAAGGTAGACATGTCGGTTGAAACGAATGAGATGCTTTAGAAACTCTAAGTGCTGAATATCCATTTTTATTTCCTTCTTGATCTTCTATACCCTACATGTAGTTTGCTGTGACACTTGCGAGACTGTCGGCTCATCCCTCACAGATTGGCTTGCTGCACGATAATGACGACATTTCCCTTTTTCTGTCCAGAATCAACATATCGGTGAGCCTCTGCAACCTGTTCCAACGTGTAGCGTCGGTCGATAACCGGTTTGAGGATTCCCGCCTCGATCAACTCTTGGAGTGCCAGCAGATTCTGCGTCGTGTAGCCTGCAGACCAGGGGATCACTTTTTTATTGCTGTTCGTTGCAGTCCGTCGCATTTGAGCACCGCCCAACAAGCCCGGGTTGGCGTTCAGGTAGGTCCCATGTACTTTTAAGGATCTCAGGCTGCCTGGAAAGGGACTTTTGCCAATCGTATCGAAAATGACATCGTACGTCTGACCATTTTTGGTGAAATCTTCTCGGGTGTAATCGATCACGTGATCCGCGCCGATCGAGCGCACCATCTCCAGCTTTCCGAAATGATCCACACCGGTGACTTCGGCGCCGTAGTGTTTAGCAAGCTGCACCCCATAAGTACCGATACTGCCCCCCGCACCGACGATCAACACCTTTTGTCTGTGCTCTATATTCGCCTGTTTGAGAGCGTGGAGGGCTTCGAGTCCGCCGAACGGGACAACGGCTGCCTCCTCATACGTCAGGTTGGCTGGTTTGATTCCCACCAAACTTGCGAGAGTGGAGGGTTTTTCAGACAGACAGATATACTCAGCATAAGTACCCATCTGAAGACCGGTATATCCGAAGAGCGGGTCGCCTGGCTTGAATCGGGTTACATCTTTCCCCGTCTTGACAACCTGCCCGGCGAATTCTGTCCCTAGGATCCTGATGCGCGTCGGTCTTCGAAAGCCCATATACAGTCGCAGAGGGATCGAAAAGGGGAAAGGTAGTTTGAGGCTTCGGAACTCGGTATCTGCCCTGGATGCCGCAGCTGCGTAGATTTTGACCAGCATCTCATTATCTTTGGGCACAGGCGTTGCGACCTCGCGCAGCTGAAGGCCGTCCGGCGAGCCATATTTTGTCCACACGATCGCTTTCATCGTCGTTCCCTTTCTATACGCCGGGCCTGGTCAGGCAACCGTGATCACGACTTTTCCCTGAGGGTGCGTACCTTCGACATACCGAAACGCCTCGGCAACCTGGCTCAACGGATAACGCCGGTCAATGACTGCCCTGATTTTGCCATCTTTTAAAAGCTCTGCCAGATACGCCAGGTCATCCTGATTGATTTTCGATATGCCCATGCTGCGCAATTTCTTTCCGACGATCCTCGACACCAGGGGGCCCAGCAGGAGAGCTTCGAAGATTTGCGGCATCGTGCCCCCGGCGCAGACGTATATTCCACCGGGATTGAGCGCCCGGCGGTATGCCCACAGCGAGTGATAGCCATTCACGGCAAAGATCAGATCGTATTTCCCTCCGTCGCGGGTGAAATCTTCCCGTGTGTAATCAATGACATGGTCAGCCCCGAGAGAACGCGCCATGTCCAGGTTGCGCGTGCTGCACACCGCCGTCACTTCGGCGCCAAACACTTTGGCGAGCTGCACGGCAAAAATGCCCACGCTGCCCGAAGCGCCCTGGATCAGGACCTTTTGCCCGGGCTGGATCCGTGCCACATCGCGCAGACCCTGCAGGGCTGTGATGCCTCCCACCGGCACAGACGCCGCTTCCTCGAAGGATAGATTCGCCGGTTTCAATGTCAGCGAGGTTTCACGGGAACAGGCATATTCCGCGAACGCCCCGGCTGTAAACCCGAAGACCTCATCGCCCGGGCGGAATTGTTTTACCTCGGCACCTACGGCTTCGACCCGTCCGGCGACATCCGACCCGAGGCGCGGGTCTTTGGGACCCAGCAGCCCTCCAAGCATCGGGCGAATGATGAACGGCTTTGCTCTTCTGCTGTGGTAATCCACTGCGTTGATAGAGGAAGCATGGATTTTGATCAGAACCTGATTTTCCTTGGGAACCGGTTTATCTACCTCTTGCATTTGAAGGACATCCGGGGGGCCATATTTCTGATATCGTATTGCTTTCATAGAGACCATTCTAAACTCCTTCTTCTCAGCCTTTCTAGGATATACGACTATTCAACGGATAAGATTGCATAAATCGGCGCAGCTAGAGACTGGGCCGCCACTGCGTGAAAAGAACGCGCGCCAGCCAGTAGAACATCAACAGCATGACTAGAAGCACCGGCGTGCACAGCAGAGGCATGATGCGCAGCGCTTCAGGAAACTCGTCTGACTGCCCGAGAAAGAATGAGGCTGTCGCGATCCACAGGGCGAAGCACATGCGCCACAGGTGGCGCACGATGCGCTGTTTCCATGGAAAGGTGCGTGCCAGGAGTAGGCGAGCATCTCCGAATGCTGCCAGTAATGCGACAGCGCCGAAGATAAAGCCCATGGGAGCAATGCCCGTATCCTGGCGTAGACCATCGATCCCAAACGCGATAGCCAGCAGACCGATCGTAATCGCGAACAGCATGGCGGCAGCGTCCAGCCAACGAGATTCCGTGCGGCGTACCGTGAGCAGAGCCGTTATAACCAGATAGGAAGTCAGCAAACCTGCGATCACCGAGATTCTCTCGGGCATGAGAGCCGCCATCACCGCGCCGCTGGCGGACATGACCAGCATCGCGTAGACAAAGAGCATTCCACTCCTGCGATGTAGCAGCGATCCTTTCGGGGTAGCCAGTGCCGCTGCGCCCGAAGTCAGTCCCAGCAGTCCCCCTATGATGTGCAGTACTATCATCTATGCCTACTTTCTTTCTTTGCTGGACGCAAATCAGGCAGCTTCAAGAGCACGTTTGTGCCACTGTTCCGCACTTACCCCTTTGATCAGGAGCCACAGGATGAACAACACTTCTCCCACAGCAGCAAACAGACCGATATTCACCGAGTAGCCGAGAATGCTGGCAAAACTATCTATCAGATAGCCGCAGCAGGCAACCATCAGCAAGATGCCGAGAATGCGAGGAAAAAAACCAGATCTGACAACCAGGTAACCCAGGGGAAATAACCATAGTCCCCAGAAGATAAAGGCAATACTTGCTCCCCGGCTGTGCAGGCGGAGAAAGAGAAGCGCGAGGGCTTGCAACTGCTCTGTCGTAAAAACCGTCAGGTAATCCGCCTCGCTCAGGAGGAGCAGGGCGGCAAATTGATTGAGCTTGTTGAGCATTGCAATCGAGGCTGCAACCAGGACAAGACTGACCATTAACAAAGCGATGGTCTTGCTGACAGGTCTGAGCAGCCTGTATAAAACAGACGCTACCAACACCATCACGATCGGAGCGAGCATATCGCTCACAATGCCCAGGCGGAACAACGACTCAGAAGCCATGAGATTGCTGGCTGTGGCAGCGGGGTCTTCGGGAACAATCAGGCTGGAGAAGACATAGAGTCCGCCGAAGATACCCAGTGGGATGACAAGGAAGTACAAAATTCCTGCCAGCCTTGCAATAAACAGCGGTGATCTCTCCGTTGGATAAGGGGTCATGGATACTCTCCTCAAAGTGGTGAACTTTTGCACGCGAATTTAGCTTGTCTCAACGAGAGCAATCTTCTGTATGACCGGCGTTGCCGCGCCTTTGACGAGCAACCAGAGCGCTAGCACCACCTCGTACACCAGCATCGGTAGCCACACGAGCCAGGTGACTGCTCCGGACCATGCCATGGGGCCCCCAAATAGCCCGGCGACTTGCAAGGGAAGGATCACAGCCAGTAAGGCTGATGCAATCACACCCAGCCACCCCAGTGGGACGGGGATCATCTGCCCGCGCAAGAGTAGCCACGAGAAGATTGTGCTCGCCACTGCGAAAAAGATTGCCGGCTCACCAACGGGCACGGCTTCAAGGACACGGCAGACCAACGCCATCATGGCGAGCGCAGGCGCTTGATCGCGGGTGAGCGCGTACAGCGTCACGCCCAGCACCAGAGCTGAGAACGACATCAGCAGTGAGAGCAAGTCTGCCACTTGCATCTCCTCTGGCAAAGCCATACTGGTAATGCCCACTGCGATGTACAGGAGGAACGCCAGGCCTGCGACTCTGGCATATATACGTAGAGATGTTTCAATGCTATGAGTTGTCATATGATTTTCTCCAATTTACGATTTGACTTCATGTGTATCCACCCGGTCAGTGCTCTCAGGACAGTGTTTGATACGATTGACAGAGATCAATGGCATTCCCAGATCGCGCACTTTTTTGAGCAGCCCATACAATGCAGCCTGATCTATCACGGAACCCGTCAAAAGCGTATCGCCGTTATCTTCCAGCGTGATGCTCAGACCCTCGAACCAGTCGGTCCAATCTGAGCCTAAATGACTTTCAAGTCTGATTTGGTAGATCATGGGCTGATCTACCTCCGGTTTGAGATTGAATTCGTCTGGCATCGGACTGTACCCGTTAGGAAGACCGGATCACGGCTTCCACAATGGCTCCGGCACGGTGAAACCCAGATCGCCATCCCAACCGTTGCGCCTCGCCACCTCGTGGACAGGCTTGCGCACGCCAACGCCCCATTTGCCGAGCGGGTAACCCATCGGGACGACGCCGTGCATATACCAGCCCGCATCCTTCGGCACGCCGAGGATGTCCATCACCTCATTTGCGAAGTACGATTGCAGGAAGCCAGTCAGGGTGGAGCCGATCCCTTCGGCGCGGGCAGCCAGCATCGCGTTCTGCAGCGCGGGGTAGATACCTGCGCCTTCTTTCGTCTGTCCGAATCCGATCAATAGCAGCGGGACTTCGGCAAAATGATCGACCAGATACAAGCCTGACCGAACCGTCCGTCTCAGCGGTGTATCGGTTTTCAAGACCTGGGCGAACACCTCTTCGAGTGGTCCGCCGACCATGCGCTCAAATCCTTTCCGGTAGAGCGGCGCAAGCTGTGACTTGATCTCAGGATCGTCTACCAGGATGAAACGCCAGCCTTCTCCGATATGGGGCGCCCGGATGGCAGCATCCAGGATGCGGGCCTGCACCTCGTAAGGAATGGGGTCAGGCTTTAGCCGCCGCATGGCGCGGGTGGTATAAATTGCTTCATAAATATCCATAAGCATTATCCTCTCGTTCAATGACAGGAAATATATCCGCGCGGCTGGCAGCCGTATAGACACTTTAGTGTTAATTGGAAGTGTTGTCTTAGATGCTTTCTCCTGCCAGCAGTTGCACTGCTGGCAAAACCTTCCCCCTGTTTCTTATACCTACAGCAAGCCCAGCTCGCGAGCGCGGGCGACCGCCTCGGTGCGCCTCTGGACCTGCAGCTTGTCATAAATCCTACGGTTATGCCCCTTGACTGTATCCAGCGCTAGAAACAGCCGTTTGCTAATCTCGTCGTTCGAGAGTCCCTGCGCGATCAGGCGGAGGACTTCCAGCTCGCGCGGGCTCAGGGGCTCAAGGAGAGGCTGATCCCGCAATGGAGAAGAGTCCGCGTTGTTCTTCAGCGTTTCTGCTTCAAACGCTCCAAGCAACTTCTCTGCATAGTCTGGCATGATCCCCTGCGCTGCCGCTTCGGACAATAATTGAGCCATGGGCTCCCCTTCATCCACGAAGAGGCGGACGAAGCCTTCAGGCTCTGCCAGCCTCAGCGCTGCAGCTAGCACGCGCACAGCCTGATCCTTTTCAGCATGTGCCTGGAGTACGACTGCCTGCAGGACCATCGCCTTGAGCTGTTCGTCCTTCCAGCCCTTCGCTTCCACATACTGGCGCCAGGACTCCAACACTGCCAGGGATGCGGATGAGTCTCCCTGTGCCAGGTGTACGCGTGCCAGGCTCATGGGAAGATTATATGTCTGCGCCAGATGAGCGGCTGCGGACAGCGTACCCTGGCGCAGAAATGTGATTACCTGCGCGGCAGCCACATCTGGCATACGGTGCACGAAGTTATTCTGGCGCACAGCCTGATCGACGTTCGCCAGTATCTTGGCCGCTTCCGTCGCATCTCCCTGTGCCAGTTTGAGGCGAGAGAGAAATACTTCGCCGATCACGAAGCGGTCGATAACACTCTCATACTGGCGCGACAAATGGAGGCTCTGGCGTGCGTGCTGCTCAGCTGACTCCAAATCATTCCATTCGTAAAGTATCCGTGCCAGTCCTATATGCGCTTCCCCAATAATCTGTTGCGGCTTATCACCGGCTAGCTGCACGATGTACCGGTAGGTCTCAGCGGCCTGATAAAGCTCGTTATCCAGTTCCTGCACCTGACCCAGTCCGATGGTCGCCAGAATGGTCGTGAAGATCGCCCCGGCTTTCTGGCTGAGAGCGATGGATTCGGTGAACGAGTTTCGAGCCGCGACCCGGTCCCCCAACAGGAGATACGCAAACCCCATTGTCCAGTTCACGGAGGCGCGATTAAACAGGTGATCGGCATCGAGGAACTCGAGGGCACGGCGCGATTGAGATAGCATGCCTTCAGTATCATACCGGGTGAGAGCCAGCGTCGCCCTGGCAGTCGCTATCTGTCCGATAAGATTGCGCGTTTTTTCATCTGGCTCCCTGCCCTGCAGGATAGCGTCAAGTGCGGCTTCTGCGGCTTGCAGCTTCTCTCCGACTCCGATCGTTTGCCCATTGATGAGCAACAAAGCAGCATGCCGCCACCACAAGGTGGGTCTCGCATTCAGCACGTCCGTCGGGAGTGAGTCCAGCCACTCGAGGATCGGCGTGACACCACCGCTAAAATGAAGGGGGATGCCATCGCCGACACTCAGCCGTTCGGCGCGGTCAATGTCATGGGCTGCCGCCGCATGCTGAAAAGCTTCCAAATGGAAGCCTTTCTCTTCAAACCACTGGCTGGCGCGTATGTGCAATTCGTTCAGGCGATCTTGTGCCTCGCTCGCGGAAGGGGCAATATTCTGGTCCAGCCTCTGCCGCAGCAGGTCGGCAAAAAGATGGTGATAGCGGTACCAGCGCCGCTCGTTGTCAAGAGGGATAATGAACAGGTTGGCGCGTTCCAGATATTCCAGGGTCTCCTGTCCCGGGGTGGATGGGTCGAGCAGTACGGCATCGCAAAGCGGTCCGCACAAGCGTTCCAGGATGGATGTGCGCAACAAAAACGACTGGATGTTCTCAGGCTGCAGCTTCAGGACTTCTTCCACAAGATAGTCCATCACGAAGTGATGGCTGCCGGTGAACGATTGGATGAAACTGGCGCTGTCTTGATGTCCCTGCATGGAAAGCGCAGCCAGCTGCAAGCCGGCGATCCAGCCCTCCGTGCGGGTTTCCAGGGCAGCAATGTTTTCTGGCGAGAGCTGCAGCCCCATCACGTGATTGAGAAACTCTGCCGCTTCGGGGAGTGTAAAACGCAGGTCAGCCGCGCGCAGCTCGGTCAATTGTCCGCGGGCGCGTAACCGCGCCAGGGGAAGAGCCGGGTCCTCGCGAGTGGTGATCAGCAGGTGCATTTGAGGTGGCAGGTGCTCGACCAGGAAGGCGAAGGCCTGCTCTACCGGTTTTGCACCAATGACATGATAGTCATCCAGGACCAGGATGAAATTTTCCGGAATAGTAATGATCTCATTCAGCAGGGCGGTCAGGATCGTCTCGGGAGAGGGCGGCTGAGGCGATTGGAGCGCATAAGGCACATCCGCTCCAATGTTCGGAGCAATTGTTCGCAAAGCAGCGACGAAGTAATTTAAGAAGCGCGCCGGGTCATTGTCCCCTTCATCCAGGGATAGCCAGGCAGCCGGGCGACCACAGCTCGCAATCCATTCACTGACCAACGTCGTTTTCCCAAACCCTGCCGGGGCAGAGATAAGCGTCACGCCTGATGCGCGGCCCGTGACGAGACCCCCGTTCAGCCGCTTGATCAGGCGTGGGCGCAGGACGATTTTCGATCCCGGTGGCGGGATATATAGCTTCGTGGCTAAAAGTGGCACCGCCATGGATGAATTATAAAACACACCGGATACGGGATGGATAGCGCCGATAGATTAACGAACGCGCAGAGGCATTACAATACAGGCTGCAAATGATGCTGCACTGAAAATCCCAAATGCTCTTCAAAGGATACGGAATGAAGAAAACTACCCTGCTCCACTCGGATCTGTCATATATCATCGCTACACTGGGCCATCTGGATACGCTTGTCATCGCCGACGCGGGCCTGCCTATCCCGGCTACGACCGAGCGGATTGACCTGGCTCTCACGAAAGGCGTCCCCGGCGCACTACAAACATTGAGGGTTGTGCTGGAGGAAATGCAGGTCGAAAAAATCATCCTGGCGGAGGAGGGAAAAGACCGCAATCCAGCCTTCCTCGCCGAAGTGCAGAAACTGCTGCCCGACGTCCCCGTGGAATTCGTATCGCATGTGGAGTTCAAAGCCCGAACGGCGGACGCCCGCGCGGTGGTCCGCACGGGCGAATTCTCCCCGTATGCCAATGTCATATTGCTCTCCGGCGTGGTGTTTTGAAACAAACCGGACCAGCTTTGAAGCTTTACTTCCAAACCGCTTTTGCCACCCTCATGAAGTTGCCTCCAAGGATCCCACTGATCACCTGTTCGTTATAGCTTTTTTGATACAAGAGCATGGTGATTTCGGGGATTTGTTCCGGTTCGACAAAGGACAAAACATCCTTTATTTTATCCGGTGGAAATATGTCGGGGTGACCGGTGACGTAATCGATTAATTCCTGCTTGTCGACGACATAATCTAGTCCGAGCCCCACATGCTCGGGACCCACCAGATCCATCACATATTCAATGTGCTCGACCACTTTTTCACTCCGGGTGCCGCCCAGGAAATCTCCGATCCCGTTTATCCCCACGACACCGCCGGTCCTGGCACAGGCCCGGATCTGCTCATCGGTGATGTTGCGCACGTGGTCTCGTAATGCTCTGGGGTTGGAATGAGAAAAGATGACCGGGTTCGCAGAAAGTTCAAAGACCTCCATGGTGGCGCGGTAGCCCATGTGCGAGGCATCGACGACCATGCCAACTCGGTTCATTTCCCGAACTACATCCTTTCCAAAATCGGTCAGACCAATGTTCCCCTCCACGCAACCACCGGAGGCGCGATTGTCCTTGTTGTAAGCCAGAAGCATCTGGCGGACACCGAGATCATAAAAAAGGGAGACGAGGTTGATGTTCCCGAGGAGCATCTCAGAGCCTTCAAGGTCAAAGGCGATTGCAAGCTTGCCAGATTGCTTTGCGTCCAGGATATCGTTCACCGTCAGGGCTAGCGCATACTCATCCGGATGAGACCGGATAAAGCTGCGGTACCCGGCAAGCACCTGGAGTATGTTCTCCAACGGGTCCATATCCATGCCGATGTTGAGGGAAACGAAGTCCACGCCGCTATCTCTGTATCGCTTCAGTTCGCTCAGATCGGCGTTCGGTTTGAGAGGGAAGCAGGCGTGTGTATCCCATACCAGTGCCTGCTCGTGTATTGTCCCGGATTGTCCTTGAGTCATCTTTCTTCTGCTCCTAGCGATGGTTTTTCATGTGCAGCTTCGCTGCTGTTCGGCGAGGAAAGTATACACCCTGGGATATTCGCATACATCATTTTGCAGGATTGCAAAAGGCGATAGAATTCATTATTGCTTTTTAGAGTTCGGTCTCATAGGAATAGACAGGAGATGCAAGTATGGCTGAACGCAACACCACTCGTCTCTACATGGTGCGCCACGGTGCAACCCAGCTCAGCGCGGAAGACCGCTTTGCAGGTGCTATGGATATCGAGCTTTCGGAAGAAGGCAAATTTCAGGCACAGCGGCTCGCCAAGCGGCTGGCAGATGATTCCATTGCCGCTGTCTATTGCAGTCCATTGACTCGCACCATGCAGACCGCCAGCATCCTTGCGGTGCCGCATGGTATCCCAGTCATTCACCAGGCTGGCTTGCGCGAAATTCATCATGGTCATTGGGAGGGCATGGGCCGGGCGGACGTGGAGGAGCAATTCCCGGAAGAGTATGCTGCCTGGGAGGAAGATCCGTTTACATTTGCACCGCATGGCGGGGAAGCAGGGGTGAACGTCATCGCGCGTGCCCTGCCGGTCGTCCGCCAGATTGTTGTAGAGCATCACGGGCAAAACGTGTTGGTTGTTTCTCACAAAGCCACCCTGCGGCTGATCATCAGCAGCCTGTTGGGTTTCGATGCGCGCGGCTATCGTGACCGGCTTGACCAGTCACCCGCCTGCCTGAACATCCTGGATTTCAAGGACCCCGTACGGGCGCGTTTAATGTTGTTCAACGATGTCTCCCATTACACGGACCAGCCGCTGCACTCCGTTGGGCGGCTTTCGAAATGGTGGGATCAGCCTGGCAGCCAAGCGTAATTCCCTATCGCAAAATGACAGCTCGGAATTATCTTCGCACCTCTGATCTCGCCCGCGCGGTAGGCGCGCATCCAAACACGGTCCGTCTGTACGCCGAGTGGGGGCTGATCCCGCCCGTCGAGCGGAGTCCCTCCGGATACCGCCTCTTCACCCAACGTCACCTGGACTGCCTGCGCCTGGCGCGGACGATCTACGCCGCTCAATATCCAGGGCGAGGGTTTCGGGCATTAGGGAATGCCATTATCCAGCGCGCCGTGGCGGACGATTGGAGGGGTGCACTCGAAAAAGCCCATGACCTGCTTGCTGCCGTGACCGTCGAGTTGCAGCATGCCATCCAGGCTGCTGACTTGCTCGAAGGCTGGGCGCAGACCATGGATGCAGAGCAGGAGCCCTATGGGGAGCGATTAGGAATTGGTGAAGTCTCCAAATTGCTTGGCGTCAGTATCGACGTAATCCGCAGCTGGGAGCGCAATGGGCTGATCCGTGTGCCGCGTAATGCACATAACAATTATCGCTTGTTTGGGAAGAAGGAAATCGAGCGCATGCGCATTATCCGTATGTTGAGTCGTGCTGGTTACAGTCAGATGGCAATGCTACGGATGTTCATCGAATTGGACAGAGGAAATATCCGCGACTTGAAAAAGGCTCTGGATACCCCGCGTCCCGACGAAGATATCTTCACCGCCGCCGACCGCTGGCTCACCACCTTGCATGGGCAGGAAAAGCTTGCGGTGGGTGTAATTGAGCTGATTGAAAAACAAATAGCGCGTATGGAAGGCTAAGCACCAAATTAGCCTAGACTCTACGTTTATTCAAATGGAGGACGGTATGAACGATGAAGTTCAAACCTGGCATTACGGGCTGATGGCGCGATACTGGGCAGAGCACAATACCACGGGGCCCGAAATTGCATACTTTCAACAGCAGATCGAAAAATATGGGCAACCCGCGCTGGATGCCGGCTGCGGGACAGGGCGCCTACTCATCCCTTTCCTGCGAGCAGGCCTGGAGGTCGATGGTGTGGATGTCTCGGGCGATATGCTGGCTTACTGTGAACAGACCGCGCGTCGTGAAGGATTATCTCCCCGATTGTACAGGCAG
>DATHTH010000341.1:0-22882 GCA_035463495.1 Anaerolineales bacterium
TGCCTGGTATATATTGCAGGCGAAAAGTATTTTAGAGGGGACCACCGAGGAGTTTATGGAAAAAAGCGCGTTTACCAACGGCGAATCCACAACTCATCTCGGGCCGCTCGCCTATCCATGGGGATACCCGCTGATCCTGGCTCCGGTGTACGCCTTCAAAGGCATCAGTCCGCTGGCGCTCAAGCTGCCTGCACTGGTCTTTTATGTCGGTTTCCTTATAGCCTTTTATTTCCTGCTGAGAGACCGGCTCTCCCAAACCGAGAGCCTGTTGCTGGTCGCTGTCTTCGCATTCAATCCACTGCTGCTCCAGTTCCTCGACCAGATCCTTTCGGATATTCCCTTCCTGTTCTTTTCCACGCTTTCATTGTTTCTCATGACCCGCCTCGATGATCGTGGGGTTTTTCACTATGTATTGATCGGTGCGGCGATTTTCTTTACAACCTTCCTACGTGTCACGGGCATATTGCTTCTGGGGAGCTTACTCATCGTCGACTTCTTTCGGCTGGTCCGAGCGCGCAGCGATAGGATAGAAGTCACGAGGATCATTCAACGCTCACTGATTACCTCTGTTGTCTTCGCCGTTCTCTGGCTCATAAGCGTATGGGTATTCCCCAGCGGAGGCGAATCGTATCTCTCGCAATACGCCGGTCTGATCGAGACAGCCACGGCGATGGCGCCTGCCTACTTCCAGGTGTTCGGCGATTTCTTTGGACGATCGATCGCCTGGAGAATCCTGTATTATGCACTGCTGATCTTTTTCATGCTGGGCGCGTGGGAACGAAGAAGACAGGAACCCATTTTTCTACTTTTCTTCATTCTGTGGATGATCGTTCATATCACCTATCCCTACTGGCAGGGACCGCGTTATATCTTCCCGCTTTTACCGATCTTTATTTATTTTGCATTCCAGGGCATGAAAGCTGTCATCCGACGAGTTCCTGAGGCATACCAGAGAACAAGCCAGGGATTGGTTTATGGCTTCTGGCTCTTGCTGGCTGGCATTTTTCTGTTCACTTCGGGCACAAATGCATATGTAAATTTGCAAAGCGACCGCCAGATCAACGGGCCTTTTGATCCCTACAGCAGGGAAGTCTATAGTTATATAAAAGAAAAAACGCCACCCGATAGCGTGGTGGTATTCTTTAAGCCGCGCGTCATGGTGATGATGACAGGGCATCCCACGCTCATGAGCACAGAGTGTGAGCGCTTGCTCAAGGGGGATTACATTGTGCTGAGCCGGAAAGTCGAGGAGAACCAGCAAATCGCCCCCGGGCACATCGGCGCCTGCAACCTGCCCTTAAATGAGGTTCTCAGGAACAACAGATTTGTGGTGTACGAGATAGAAAAATAAATTGGGGAGGCTCAATCCTCAGGCGTTGCCAGGCGGCACGCCATAGAGACTAATGCTCCAGAGGAAACTTGAAATTATTGATCTCGATACGCCTTTCGACGAACACGAAAGGCTACTCGATCAACAAAGCAGAACAAGAATCAAAAGCGCCTTGTCTATACAATAGGCGCTTTCAAGGACGAGCTGGCTAGCGACCAACCGACCAGGGCACTATCCCAGGTGCATCGGCATGATCACATGCAGGAACTGGTCATCGCCGACCGGCCGGACCACACCCGGGGCGTTTGGTGCGGAAGTCTCCAGGGCAACATTCGGGGTGCGGATCACCTCCAGCGCCTCACGCAGGAATTTGACGTTGAACGCGATCAGCAACCCGCTGCCGTCGACGGTCGCTTCGACAATCGTCTCGTTTTTCCCCGTCTCCTCGGAAGTAGCCGAGATCTCCACTTCACTGGGCTGCATCTCACTTTGCGCGGATTTGATGTTCAGCCGCGCCACATTGGAACCCTCGCGCGCGAAGATCTCCGCCTGTTTGCAAGCCTTCAGCAGAGAAGAGGTGGAGACCAGCGTGCGAGATTTGTACGAGCGCGGGATGATCTGCTGGAAATCGGGGAAGGTCCCATCGATGAGCTGCGAGACAACTTCTACATCCTTGACGCGGAACACCACCTGACCGCGTCCTTTGGGCAGGATCATATAGATCGGTTCATCGCCTTCCGTGGCAACTCGGGCCAGCTCCTTCAGAGCCTGAGCCGGGACAATCGCAGAAATCGGCGCGCTGGATGGTGTCGAGAGAACAGCCTTGCGGACGGAAAGCCGGAATCCATCCGCCGCAGCCATCGTCAACTTGTCCTGATCCACCTGCACGAGCACTCCCATCAGCACCGGGCGAGCCTCATCGGACGAGGCTGCGAATGCCACCTGATGGATCATCTCGCGAAAATCTCCCACATTGATCTGAATCGCGCCCTCGAAATCAGGCACCGGCATGGGTGGGAATTCCTGGGCGTCGATGCACTTGATGTCGTTTGTCGAGGTGCCCCCGCGTACGTTCAGGGTCTGGGTCTGCGGATCGAGCCTCAGCAAGACCTGATCGCTCGGCAGCGTGCTGACAAGATCCGAAAACGTGCGGGCCGGGACCGTGGTGGAACCCTCCTCTTCGATGCGCGCCGGAATCCAGCACGTAATCCCTATCTCCAGGTTCGTCGCGGAAAGTCGCAGGCGCCCTTCGTCCGATGCAATCAGTATATTCGCCAGCACGGGGAGTGTGCTGCGCGGCGAAACAGCTTTTGAAACAGTTCCGAGTCCACGGGCAAGATTTTCCTGCAGGACAGTCACTTTCATGGCGCGTCTCCTCAACAATGCAAAGGGTTACGGTCGCAATTTTACTGCATTAAGTCCTATCATCACTTTAAAAGCTTGTCACAAATGATACACCAAAGACCAGTAACACGAATAACAATTGTAAGAGGAACAACCCGGCGAAGATGTAGATAAGGATGGACCACGCCGACCGGACGGTCGTTTGCCTGGTGATCTCCTGGCCCTCTGCCAGCTGCTGCACCGACTGGGCTGCCCGGACCGGGTCCTCTGCCCAGACGATGTTCTTTGCCTCATCCTGGACCACGATCTTTCGTCCGGGAAAAGCGCGGATCCACTCCGGGGCATTCACGACCAGACTTCCGGGAAGCATAAGCGCATGGAAGACTCCTTCCGGACTCGCCTCGGAGCCTGTGACAGTTATCCGAACGTTTGAACCAAGTTTCTCGAGAGCTCCCCGCACCGAATCGACGAAGCCATTCCCGGAATCAACGACCAGCACAGCATATTCGCTCTGCTTTTCTGCCAGTGCGTCGGCCGTAGCGGCGCCATCCTGGCGCAGGATGCTCAGGTGGTACATCAGCACCACGCCAAACAGGAAGAGCAGCTGCAGGAGATTTAGAATATCGTTGGCAAAGCTGCTTCCCGGGTCACCTGTCAACACCGCCCTTAAAAGCTGATATACCAGCCCGACTGCAGTCCCCATGCCGCCGATCACGGAACCAAAGAGCACAAGATAGAGGTAAAACTTCCGAATAACGGAGCGACGGGCATGATCGCCTGTTTCCCCGGGCGCCAGGGCTTCGGCTTGCATAGGACGCCACGAAAGCAACCAGAGTGGCACTCCAACGATCAGGGAAGAAATAGAAGTCGCCAAAGAGCCCCGGGTGAACTCACTCATCAAAACAGCTGTGCCGGTGAGCATGTCAATGATGAAAGAAAACAATGTCGCCACACCGATGAATGCAACTACCAGTCCAATCAATGCCAGGATGTAGTAATACAACCGCTTGAGTGAGGACTGGCGGACCGGATCACCAACCGCTTCAATGTGACGGTTCAGCCAGTATCCGTAATACGCCCAGACCAAGCCAAGCGGCACGCCAATCGAGAGTGGTGCGCCGATCTGCTGAAGAAAATCTCGGAAGGTCCAGTCTGCCCCGAGCAGCCAGCTGACAATGGCATTCACAACCATGGAAGCGGTCGTAATCACCGTGATCACGCCGCCGAGCGCAAGCAGATAGAGGATACTCAGCCGGAGAGTCGAGCCCATTTCCGCAGGATCGACCAGCGACTCCTGAACGAGGCGCCATGCATACACCCAGACCGGCGTCCCGACTACGAGCAGCGCCACACCGTTGACAACAATCTCGCGTCCCAGCTCGCCTAGAACATCGCCTGGAATATAAAGGAGGAAGCGCAGAATCTGTTGTGTCCCGAAGACCGTCAACAGCAGACCGTAGAGCATCCAGATGTAACGATACAGACGCCGCACCTCTGTGAAGTTTTCTCGGTCGCGTAGCGACGCCCATTCCGCGCGCAAAATGTTCCAGAAGTATGCCGCTACAATGCCATTCATCGCGATGGCAATGAGGTTATCGGGGAGTGTCTGGTTGCGAAAGGCGCTAAAGGCGCGTTCAACCTCGAGCCCGGCGCCCTGTATGAGGAGGCGGTCGATGAACGACAGCAAGTTCTGCACGACCGGGATCAGCGTGGCGAGCAAAATCGCATAGAAAAAGACTGCGCGCAGAGTAGCGGACTTCTCCTCCTCATCCCGCGCCGCAGCGCGCTGCGCCCACAGCCAGTGGATCAGAAAGATCGGCACACCGACCAGGATCAACGCCAGGGCTTGCGCAAGCGCATCTGCACCGCCTGTGATCGTATCGTCTATAACAGAGCGCAGCAAGCCAATTAGCCCCCATAGCACGACTTCGATGCTGATAAAGGCAATCAGGTAAAAATATAGACGGCGAATGGATTTCATTTCGGCAGATCCTGATACCAGCTATAATCCCAGAAATAATAGGTTGGCATGGACGACAACTTCCACGCCCCGTCCTGCCTGACAAGGATCGCGCGCTGCACATCGCGATACCCGGTGGAAAATGGGTCGCTGGGATTATAGATAATAGCAACCTCGACAGAAGCCGTATCTCCATTGATTTCTGATCTACCGACATCCACCGCGGAATTGGCTGGATTCACGACGCCGGTGACAAAAGCATCCCTGAATTGCTCAAATGTGGGTTTATTCTCGAGATCGGCCAGATAGCCATACGCCCTGTCATAATCGTCGTGCAAGACGGACAGCACATAATTGTGAACCACCCCTTCGGGCGCATCTTCCGAAACATACGTCTGTGTATCTCTGCGAATGAAAAATACCGCCAATGCAACCACCACCAGCACCACGATGCCGATCAATATACCCATCAGGAAACGGTCCTGTCTCATAAAGCCTCCATGATTTGTGCTTTTTCATTGTATAGGGTTTAGGACGAAAAAACAAGCGGGACAGTTTCCTATCTGCACGCCATCAACAAAGTGTATACTTCCACCTATGGACAGCCCTTCAACAGGCTCAGGACAAGCTTTGCCAAGCGGGACCGTTACTTTCTTGTTTACCGACATCGAGGGCAGCACCCGGCTTGCGCAGGAACATCCCGAAGCAATCTCCGCTCTGCTGAGACGTCACCACGAAATACTGCGCCGATCCATCGAGTCATGGAATGGACACGTATATCAAATCGTCGGCGATAGCATTTCTGCCGCCTTCGCCTCTGCCGTCGACGCGCTGAATGCAGCCATCGATGCCCAACGGTGTCTGTTGAACGAAGCCTGGGCTCCCGCTCCCATTCGGGTGCGGATGGGAATCCACACAGGGATCACACAACTCAGCCATGATCGCCAATATTCGGGGTACGCGACGCTGGCATTGAGCCAGAGAGTGATGTCCGCGGGGCATGGAGGCCAGATCCTGCTTTCCGGGGCGACGCGTGAGCTCGTGCGCGACTCTCTTCCCGCGGACAGTGAAATTCTCGATCTGGGTGAAAGACGCTTGAAGGACATGATCCGTCCGGAGCACCTGTACCAGTTGAATGCGGCCGGGCTTCCTTCCAGCTTCCCACCGCTCAAAACGCTGGACTCCTTTCCGAACAATCTGCCTATTCAGTTGACGAGCTTCATCGGCCGTGAAAGAGAGATCACGGAAGTCAAAAAGATACTGAGCGAGCACCGCCTTGTCACACTGACCGGTGCGGGCGGCACAGGCAAGACACGGCTTTCGCTGCAAGTTGCAGCAGATGTGTTGGGCCATTTTCCTCACGGGATCTGGTTCGTGGAGCTCGCGCCGCTCGCGGATCCCGAGCTGATCCCCCAGACCATCCTTTCTGCAATGGGCATCCATGAACAGGCGGGCAGGCCTTCGCTTGAACTGTTGAAGGACTCCCTGCGTGGAAAGAAGTCCCTGCTCATTCTCGATAACTGCGAGCATCTTATAGACGCCAGCGCCAGATTGACCGATGTTCTGTTAAATACTTCTCCGGAGCTCACCATCCTGGCTTCGAGCCGCGAGGCGCTGGGGGTAAGGGGGGAGCACTCCTACCCGGTCCCCTCGCTCTCTTCACCGGACATCCGCCATCTTCCAGTTGCCGAAAAACTTTCTCAATATGAAGCGGTACGGCTGTTCATCGATCGCGCCTCCCTCGTCTCCCCGCATTTTGTCGTGGATAAGGATAACGCTCCCTTCATCGCTCAGATCTGCTACCGTCTCGACGGCATCCCGCTGGCGATCGAGCTGGCTGCCGCCCGGGTGAAAATGATGTCTGTCGAGCAGATTTCGAACCGGCTGGACGATCGCTTCCGCCTGCTGACCGGCGGCGCGCGGACTGCGCTGCCCCGACAGCAAACACTGCGTGCCCTGATCGACTGGAGCTACGATATTCTCTCGGAGAGCGAGCGTTTGCTGCTGCGGAGACTCTCCGTCTTTGCAGGCAGCTGGACGCTCGATGCCGCAGAAGCGATATGTGCGGACGAGGGCATGGACCTTTACGATGTGCTCGATCTGCTCACGCAACTCGTGAATAAATCCCTGGTGGTTGTAGTCGAGAAACCTCAACCCCATGGAAAACTTTCTGAAGATGGCGCTCTTCGTTATCGCATGCTGGAAACCATTCGCCAGTACGGGCGTGAAAAATTGCTGGAGGCGGATGAGGGCAACCAGATCCGTGACAGACATTTCGATTATTACAGCAAGATGGCGCGGAAGCTGTTGCCCGAGTTCTTCGGACCAAAGGAACTGATCTGGCTGGTCTGGCTGGAAGATGAGTGGGATAACCTGCGTGCCGCCGTGGAGTGGTCCATTGAAACGCGGCCGGATGCCAGTCTGGAACTCGTCACCTGCCTGGGCTTTCTCTTTCTGGATAGTCAGGATAACTTGACCGATATGCAGAACTGGCTGATGCAGCTGCTCTCCCATCCGGCAAACGCAGCCAGGACGACCGCGCGGGCACGCGGCCTGCTGCACTGGGCGTGGTACGCCACCGCCAATTATGAGTCCTCGGACCGCATCCAGTCCATGATCGATGAGGCGGTGTCCATCCTCCAGGAGTCGGGGGACAAGAATGGACTTGCCCACGGATATCTGGCGGCTGCTCTCGCCGCAAACGACCTGGAAAGCGGATTGAGGAACTTCAAAAAAGCGCTGGCGCTATTCCATGAGACCAGGGACAAAGTCTGGACCGGATTTGCCTTGCTTTATTTCGGCTGGCTGATCGAGACTCAGGATTATGAACGCAAGCTGGCGTCGTTGCAGGAAAGCCTGGCTATCTATCGCGAGCTGGGATTTATCAGCGGGACCATCGAGGCGTTGAAGCAGCTGGGCGCGCTTGCCCTACGCCAAGGGAATTTCGAGCTGGCTCACCTGCGGTTGGATGAGGGGCTTAAAATTCTGCAGGAACATGCCTCCATCCTGGGGAACTCGATCACCATGTCCTATGACCTGGGAGATCTAGCCTACTATGAAGGCAATTATGAGCTTGCCCGGATCTATTATGAGAGCTGCCTGTCCTGGGCTAGCCAGAAGTGCCTGCCACTGCCAGAGGCATGGGCACATGCCAGGCTCGGCTATTTGTATACGCGGCTCGGCGAAGGGGCAACGGCGCGGCTGTATTATCACAAAGCGTTGATCCCATACCAGACAGGCAACACGAGGATCGGTGTCCTTTTTACCGTCGAAGGTCTTGCCAGCCTGGCGGTCAGCGAGCGCCGCTGGGACCAGGCTGTCAGGTTATTTTCCTGGGCGACAAACATGCGGGAGGAGAGCGGGGAGCTTCGTCCGCCTGTGGAGCAGGCTGCGGTGGAGCGAGATCTTGCCGTTCTGCGTGCCAGCGTGACTGCCACGGAATTTTCCAGACTCTCGGGAGAAGGAAGTACAATGACAATGGAGCAAGCCATCGCTCTTGCATTGGAGAAATAAGCATGCCCATCGATCAATTCAAGCTTCAAATGGCAATCCATGATTTCCAGACCGCGCGCCAGCGCGCCTCGATTCAGGATGTGCTTGCCAGGATCACAGGCAAGCCCACACAACTGCTATCGTATGAAGAAGTAGCCGAGAAATTAAGACTGCGTATCCGCAGCGAGGGCGGCGTGCAGCAGATTCCGCTCGACGCGATTGTAGGCAGCGTGGGACGCTACACCGATTTCACGCGTACCTTCCTGCCGCGTCGTGCAGACGATAGGGACAGATGGGTGGGAGTCCGAGCGGCGTTTCTGGAAGGCGGCGCGGGCCTGCCGCCAATCGAGGTGTACAAAGTGGGTGAGGTGTATTTCGTCATCGATGGGAATCACCGCGTATCGATTGCCCGGCAGGAAAAATTCACGACGATTGAAGCCCATGTGATCGAAGTCCGTACCCAGGTTCCTCTGACAGCGGATGTCAGGGCAGAAGACTTGATCATCAAATCAGAATACGCCGACTTCCTGGAGACGACGCGCATCGTGGACCTGCGCCCCAATGTAGATTTAAGCGTAACAATCCCGGGACAATATCAGAAATTGCTGGAAGAGATCTGCGCCAGGGAATTGCTACTGGAAATAACTGCCCGAAGCAGCGTACCCTTCGATGTTGCCGTTGCAGACTGGTACGACAATGTCTATATTCCCCTGGCGGAAGCTGTCCGCGATCGCGGTCTGCTGCGCTGGTTCCCGGACCGGACCATTACCGATCTGTATTTATGGATCTCGGAGAACCGGTCCGCTCTGGAGAAGGAGCTGGGCTGGGAGATCGAATCCGATATCGCGGCGACAGGCTTGATTCTGGAACGAAAGGCTCAGTCCGAACCGGGCGCATGGCGCAAAGCGCGAACGAGCACCCGTTACACCGATCATCTCTTTACGGATATCCTTGTCCCTCTCAGCGGGACGGAAGGGAGCTGGGCGGCTCTGGAGCAGGCGATCCGGATCGCCCGACATGAGAATGCCAGATTGCATGGATTGCATGTCGTGGATTCCACTGAAAAAGCGCAAAGCCCGATTGCGTTAGCGACTCAGGCAGAGTTCAACCGGCGGTGCAGTGACGCCGATGTAAGTGGAAGACTGGCGATCGAGTCCGGCGATATCGCGGGGAAGATCCGGGAGCGCGCCGCCATGACCGACCTGATCGTGCTGAAAATCGAGCACCCACCCATGGGCGGTCTCTCCACGATCACCTCGCCGTTCCGTACCATTATCGTGAATTCATCCAGCCCGGTCCTGGGCATCCCCGAAAGGGCAACAGAGTTTAAGCGTGCCCTGTTATCATTTGATGGGAGCCCCACAGCCAAGGAAGCGCTTTTTGTGGCAGCCTACCTTGCCGAAATGTGGAAAACAGAATTGACGGTATTTACTGCCCTGGATGGCTCAAAAGTGAAAGCCGATGTGCAGGATTACGTTCGCCGCTATCTCGAGATCCATGAAGTGGAGGCGGAATACATCCTGAGCGAGCATGGGGCAATGGATTACCTGAAGAAGACTGTCGATGAGCGGGAGATCGATCTTATCCTCATGGGAAGCTACGGCGTATCCATGCTCAGGCAGATATTTTCCGGTAGTGCACTGGATTACATGCTGCGGGAATCAAAAGTTCCCATGCTCATCTGCCATTGAGGTTCCGCCCGGGCAGGTGGTACCTTCTCAATTTGATATACTTAATCCATCCATCCCTAAGGAGACCACAGTATGACCGTATCTGCCCCTCGCTGGGATATGACCAATGTCTATCCTGCGCTTAATTCCAGACAATATAAGAATGCCATAAAAAAATATAAGTCCATTTTGGACGACCTAGAACCGTTTCTCAAAAGAGCCAGCAAAACTGATACCAAGACAGATCCGAAGAGACTGGGCAAGCTGCTCGGCGAAGCCGTGGATCGCTTCAACGCGCTGTTCGAACTAGCCGGCACCATCAACCCATATATCTATTCGTTTGTCTCCACCGACTCGCGCAATAAGGAAGCTATGCGCGCCGAGTCAGAATTTGAGCAGATGTCCGTGCGGGCCAATATTCTCAGCACCAAATTTCGGGCCTGGGTTGGAAAGCTGGGAAAAGCTGCTATCAGGAAGGCTGTGAAGACAAACGCATCCGCCAAAGCGCACGAGTTTGCCCTGCTCGAAAATGCGGAGCAATCGAAGTACTTGATGAGCGAGGAGGAGGAAGCCCTGGCAGCCGAGCTCACCCTGAGCGGGGGAAACGCCTTCGGGAAACTACAGGGAACTGTGACCTCGCAAATGGTCGTAGACGTTGAGCTGGACGGCAAGATCCAGAAGATGCCGATGCCCGCGCTGATCAACCTGCGCGCCCATCCCGATGAAGCCACCCGCCGCCGCGGCTATGAGGCGGAGAATCAGGCGTGGGAGGAGGTCAAGGAAACCCTGGCAGCCTGCATGAACGGCGTAAAGGGCGAGACGCTGACCCTCGGTAAAAAGCGAGGCCGCGAAGATGCCATCCATGCCTCGCTCGATTTTGCTCGCATCGACCGGCCGACCCTGAACGCCATGTTGCGCGCCATGGAAGATTCCTTCCCGATGTTCCGGCGCTATTTCACGCACAAGGCCAAGTTGCTCGGCAAAGAAAAACTTGCCTGGTGGGATCTTTTCGCACCCATGGGCAAAACCGACAGGGTCTATTCGTGGGAAGAGGCGTGTGATTTCATCGTCAGCAACTTCAACAACTTCTCGCCGGAGCTGGGGGCCTTTGCCAAACGCGCCTTCGACAACAACTGGATCGATGCCGAGCAGCGCGAGGGGAAACGCGGCGGCGCCTTCTGCATGGGACTTGACGGTGTCAAGGAAAGTCGCATCCTGTCGAATTTCGATGGCTCGTTCGATCAGGTTAGCACACTCGCACACGAGCTCGGACACGCCTTCCATAATGAATGCGCCTGGCAGGCGGGCAAGACCCCGATCCAGCAGAACACACCGATGACGCTGGCTGAGACTGCTTCGATCATGTGCGAAACGATCGCCACCGAGGCTGTCCTCGAACAGGTGACGGATCCACAGGAGGTCCTGGCGGTGCTCGAAGCGCAGCTGAACAACGCCTCGCAGATTGTCGTGGATATTTATTCTCGGTATCTCTTTGAGAAGGAGGTCTTCGAGCGTCGTGAGAAATCGGAGATCTCCGCCGATGAGCTGAATGAGATCATGGAACGCGCCCAGAAAGCCACCTATGGCAATGGGCTGGATGCGAAGCACCTGCAAAAATTCATGTGGACATGGAAGCCCCATTATTACTCCAGCGACTTCACATTTTACAATTACCCCTATACGTTCGGCTTGCTGTTTGCGACAGGCCTGTACGCCATCTATCAGCGCCGCGGCGCCGAGTTTGTGCAGGACTATAAGAATCTACTGGCTTCCACCGGTGAAGAGACCGCTGCCAGCCTTGCCAAACGTTTTGGCATCGATATCACAAAGCGCAAGTTCTGGGATGACAGCCTGGCAATCATCGGCAAGCGCGTGGACCAGTATTGCGAGCTATAATCACATCAGATTGAAGTGTTCCCATAGGGCGACGCTCAGTCGAGTTTTACAGGTAAGCCTATGAACCCAAAGAAGCGTATTCTCTCTTTACTACTAATCGGTCTCGTTGCGATCTCCGCCTGCAGCACATCGCAGACGCAACCAACAGCCATCGTCGAACCAATATTTACTCGATCCTCCGGAAATTTGCCAGGCTCCGAGGCGGAGGTCCCACGCGTGTCCCTCGAGGACGCCAGCGCTGCGCTGGACAGCGGCGCGGCGGTCGTCGTGGATGTGCGCAGCGCCGAAGCCTATGAAGCCAGTCACGTTGCCGGGGCCATCTCGATCCCGCTGGCAGAGGTCGAAGCGAATCCCACCGGGCTGCCTCTGGATAAGGAACAGTGGATTATCACCTACTGTACCTGACCGGACGAACATCAGAGCGCCCGTGCGGCGTTCCTCCTTTTGCAGAATGGCTACACGCGGGTCGAAGCCCTGCGCGGCGGATTTGCAGATTGGATTGCAGCCGGCTACCCTGTGGAGCCGTAACGCATAAAGCTTACGAAAGTTCTTCTATTGAAGCACGCTTTCTGAAAACTTCGCAAGGCTGAGTCATTTCGGATGAAGATCCTCTCTATAGAGCACGTGCAACTCGCCATGCCCGCCGGGGAAGAAGAAAAGGCACGTGCCTTCTATACTGGTTTATTGAAATTTACAGAAATTCCCAAACCACCCGAACTGGCAACCCGCGGCGGCGCCTGGTTTCATTCCGGAAGTGTGCAGCTTCATCTCGGTGTGGAGGCGGACTTTCGGCCCGCGCGCAAAGCGCATCCTGCGTTCCTGGTGGAAAATCTGGTTTTATTGATCGCAGCCATACAAACAGCAGGATACGAAACGGATCCATCCCAACCGCCGCTCGAAGGATATAAGCGCGTCCATATCTTCGATCCATTTGGTAACCGGATCGAGTTGATGGAGAAAGTCGAATGACCAAGACACCTCATGTCACGCCATGGAGCGAACCAACGGCTCCCAATCAATCCACACTCTGGCAGCGCATGACAGACGAGGGCCTCGATCCCTATTCATGGTCAAATGGACCCTTCGATGTCTATTCGGCACACTCGCATGGCTATGACAAAGTCATTTACGTCGTGCAGGGCAGCATCACCTTTGGCTTGCCTCAGCTAGATAAGCAGCTCACCCTGAATGCCGGTGACCGGCTAGACTTGCCTGCTGGAATCGTTCACGACGCGCATGTTGGGGCGCAGGGAGTTGTCTGCCTGGAGGCCCACAAGAGTTAACGAAGCAGAGTCAGTGATAGAGTCGGACTGCGCCAGGCAAACAAAAAAGACCCGCCGTGGCGGCGCGTCTTTTTCTTTTATTGTAATGATCCTGATTACCAGGTCGAGCTCAACCAGCCGCGCAGCTCCATGGCTTTGACCACGCGCGAAATCGCAACCATATAGGCTGCATCGCGCATATAGACGCCTTCCTTTTCGCTGGTCTCAAGAACCGCGTCGAAGGCATTGGTCATCTTGGTATCGAGCTTCTCCAGCACTTCCTTTTTCGTCCAGTAGAAGTTCATATCGTTCTGGACCTGTTCGAAATAGGAGGTCGTCACGCCGCCGGCATTGCACAGGAAGTCAGGAATGTTGAAGATCTTGTTCGCTTTGAAAAACTCATCTGCTTCCGGCGTGCAGGGGCCGTTGGCGCCTTCCGCCACAAGCTTCACCCGGCTGGACATCTTCTGGATCGTGTCCCCATTGACATGACCCTCGATTGCGGCCGGAATGAGCACGTCGGCTTCCTTGGTGATCCAGGCTTCGCCGTCCTCGATCACGTAACCGGCTTCCTCGGCAGCCTTCTTCTCGATCGTGCCGTACTGGTCGACGATGGTCAGCAGGAAGCGGGGATCTACGCCCTGCTTGTGGCTATAGGTGTAGGACTTCTTATCGTGGCGATCCCAGCAGGAGACACAGGCGATCTTACCGCCCAGCATTTCCACGAACCCGATGGCGGCATATTGCGCGACATTGCCGAAACCCTCGATTGCCGCGACCGCTTTGCGCGAATCCATCTTGAGATGTTTCATGGCCTCGCGAACCGTGTAGATCACGCCGTAACCGGTGGCTTCTGTGCGCCCCTCCGAGCCGCCGCTGCCCAGAGGCTTGCCGGTGAACACACCAGGGGTGTACTGCCCAACCAGGCGTGAGTACTCGTCCATCATCCAGCCCATCATCTGCGGAGTGGTGCCAACATCGGGCGCCGGCACATCGTTGCGCGGACCGATGTTCTTCCACATCGCTCCTACCCAGCCCCGGCAGATCTGTTCCTTCTCAGTCGCAGAAAGAGCAGAGGGATCGCAAATCACACCGCCCTTGCCGCCGCCTAACGGAATGTCCGCCACGGCGCATTTCCAGGTCATCCAGGTCGCCAGGGCGCGCACGGTGTCGAAGGTCTCAGCAGGGTGAAAGCGGATGCCGCCTTTGTTGGGGCCGCGCGCGTCGTTATGCTGCACACGAAAGCCCTGGAAAACGCAAAGCGACCCGTCATCCATGCGGACGGGAATACGGAATGAATACTCGCGCATGGGCCAGCGCAAGACCTCGCGGACACCCGGATCGAGATTCAGCATGCTGGCGACTGAGTCGAATTGTTTTTGTGCCATCTCAAAGGCGTTGATTTGACTGGACATTACGTTGTCTCCTGAAGGAAGATATGAATATATCAAGAAAATATAAGCGGGCACCCCGGACGGGCGCCCGCTTACCTGTAGGCTTATGTCGAACACAAATTCATCTGGAGATTACCCAATATGGTGCATTTTCAAATTAACGTTATCACGAGACTCAAACACTCGTCAATATGATAAAAATCCGTACGTTTTATAACAAAAGACCGGACTTGCGTCCGGTCCCTGTTCTTAGTTCAGGTCTAAGTTATCTTCGTCCGATTCGTCGTCCCCCTTGTCGAACTCATATTCGACCTTATCATGGTCGAGGTAGACCCACAGGAGCAGGATATGCCCTTCGGGGGTTTCCACGTTGCGTGCGGCAAGGATGGGAGCCGACTGCTCAACCCCCATATCATTCTGATAGTGCAAATGGATAGGTACTTTACTGTGCCAGGCCCGGTAACAGCGTTCCACAAGCGCCGGCCCGTTGAACGTCCGTAGCCGGGTTAAGGCGGGAACCAACAGCCGAGAGCCTTCATTCAGGCCTAATGCCCACCCGTCGTTTACGGCTTCGAACACAGGGGGTGGACCCTCAATGATAGTAATTTTGTCATCCATGGTGCCGCCAATATACCATAAAAGGGTTTTCAGAAACCTTGCGATTACCTGCTATTCTCCTGACAAAATTCATAGGTTCCTCCTTCGGTGAAGGGATGAAAAGCCTGCGTCTGTTTTCGATCCCTGTGATATATTCAAGACGGAAATACTCCTATTTTGGTTTCAATCGAGTTTTTGGGAATTTCCGTTCCCTTCATTACAAAGTTGTCATGCTAGGCGCTTGCACCTGCCATCCCCGATCAGTATACTGAAATCACAATGCAACCCGAAAAAATCGGCATCTATGAAGTAAAGTCCGAGCTGGGCCGCGGCGGAATGGCAACGGTCTACCGGGCATACGACCCCCGCTTTGAGCGCGAGGTCGCCGTTAAGGTCCTGCCAAGTGAGCTTTTACACGCCGATCCGCAGTTTCGCCTGCGTTTCGAGCGCGAAGCCAAGATCATCGCCCAGCTCGAACACACAGCCATCGTGCCGGTCTATGACGTGGGGGAGGCAGACAACCAGCCCTATTTCGTTATGCGCTATATGAACGGGGGATCGCTCTCGGACCTGATCAAAGCCGGGGGGATGACGCTCGAAGATGCAGTCCGCATCTTGGGCGCGATCGCCCCGGCGCTGGACGAAGCTCATTCGAAGGGAATCGTCCACCGCGACATCAAGCCCAGCAATATCCTGTTCGACAAACGCGGGAATCCATACATCTCCGATTTCGGCATTGCCAAGCTCTCACAGGCGCAGGCGGGCAACGTGACAGGCAGCGCCATTATCGGCACGCCAGCGTACATGGCTCCCGAGCAGGCGCAGGGCATCGACGTGGACGGGCGCGCCGATATCTACGCGTTGGGGATCATCCTGTTCGAGATGCTGACCGGCAAACAGCCCTACGAAGCCGATACACCCATGGCGGTCGCCATCAAGCACATCACGGACCCGGTCCCGCACATCCGGCAGAGAAATCCGCAACTCCCGGAAGCGCTCGAAACGATCATCCAGACGGCGATGGCAAAAGATAAAAAAGACCGCTTTGCCAGCGCCGCTGAGATGACGAGCACGCTGCGTGAAGTAGCTCGAGGCGAGCCAACCCGGCTGCAACCAAAACCGGCAGCCCCGACCGTGCGAGCCAGCCCGTCAGCGCCGCCAGAGAAGAAAGGCAGCTGGCTAAGACTTGCGCTTCCTGTCATCGGCGCGCTTGCCGTGGCAGCCCTCGCCGGAGGCTATTTCCTGTTCAACGGGATGATGCGCCCGGCCGCAACGGAAAACCCGGCAAGCACGTCCACCCCTGCACCTCTGCCAACCGCCACGAATACCCTGGCTCCGCTCGAGCAATCCACAGAAGTTCCAGTATCCATCGTGGAGCCTACGCAGACTATGACCGAAACGCCGCCACCTGCGAATACTGCCACACCCGCCATACCGGTGATCGGAGGCGCAGACAAGATCGCGTTTGTCGCCAATGATGAAATCTGGGTGATGAACGTGGACGGCTCAGAACTGAACGCGGTGACTACCGATGGAGGCGCCAAAAATGATCTGCAATGGCTGCCCGACGGCGAGACTGTTATCTTTATCAGCGGTCTATCCATCAAATCGTATAACCTGCGCACGAACGTTGTGGACACGGTGACTAGTTTTCCATCAGCCTCCTCATTGAATGCTTTCCGAGTTTCGCATGACGGTAAGAAGGTGATGATTGCCGTCAACAACGAGATCTTCGTTGTCCCGTTCGATCTCGAGACAATGAGAAACGTAAGTAAAAAGAGTGATTTGCTAGCCCTGGAAGCCTGTATTGTGCCCAAAGGTCGGACCCGGTCTGCGCTAAACGTGAGGGAAGCGCGCTGGTCGAACGACGATACTCGTGTCGCATGGCTGTATAAGGGTCCAACGGCGACCGATCAGGTCAGCATCCTGGACATTCAGGGCTGTAACCCCGATACGATAGACCATCTGGATACGTTCCCGGGCACCCGGTTCGTGCCTCCCGGGTTTCAGGGTGGCGTGATGCCGGACTTCGATTGGGATGGCTTCAGCCAGTTCGTGTTCAACACCGCCAGGCGCAACAACGGCTGGGGCGAGCTGCACATTTATAACTGGGAATCCCACAGGCCCACCCTGACGGTCAATCCGATTGGCAAGCGGTGCTGTTACCGGGACGCGCGCTGGAGCCCGGACGGCGCCTATCTCCTCTTTGCCTTCCAGGATGAGGGCCTCGCCGCCGAACCTACCACACTTTTATATTATGTTTCTGTCGCGGATATTGTGGCCGGCGCAAACCTGACGCCGATTTCATTGCCGGAAGGCTTCTTCAAGAACCCAAGAGAGGCGCCACAACCAGCCTTGCTCGCTGTCCAATAGACAATCATGGCGGAGCCCTACTGCTCCGCCATGATCTTTTTTACCAACCCGGGCCCCCGGTAGATCAGACCGGTGTAGAGCTGGATCAAGGTCGCCCCCAGCTCCAGCCTGCGCCTTGCATCCGCCGGAGTAATAATGCCCCCCACGCTTACAACAGGCAGGTTGCCATCCACGCGTTGAACAACCTGACGCAGCGCCTCTTCGCTCCGGCGCCGGAGCGGGCTTCCGCTTAACCCACCGGGTTCACCTCGATGCCTCGACCGCAGCCCCTCGCGCGCCAGGGTTGTATTCGTGACAATGATGCCGTCCATGTGCGCAGATAGAATTACACCAACTGACTCATCCAGCTCATGCTCGGTCAAGTCCGGCGCGAGCTTGACCAGCAGCGGCAAACGCTTTTCCAGCCGGGCTTCTTCCAGGCGGCGCTGGGCATCGAGCTGGTTTAATAACCCTTCCAGAGCAGAGCGTCCCTGTAACTGGCGCAGTCCAACCGTATTTGGCGAGCTGACATTGATCGCCAGATAATCTGCATAGAGCGCGAAGCACTGCAACAGCTCGAGATAATCGAGCACGGCTTCCTCGTTGGGGGTATCCTTGTTTTTGCCGAGATTGATCCCGAGGATCCCGTCTCCTTTCTTGATCATCGTCGGCAGTGCTTTTTTCGACAGGAGACGCAGAACTTTTGTGGTGACGCCCGTTCGAAGCGATGGATTCAACTGCCTCTGCACATATTCAGCGCCGCGGCTGGGAAATCCCATACGGTTGATCACAGCCTCGTCCTCGATGAGACGGAAGACCCGCGGGAGCGAATTCCCGGGCTGGGGTCTGGGCGTAACCGTACCGATTTCCAGATGACCAAATCCCAGGGCTGACAGCCCGCGAATCGCTACTGCGTCCTTGTCGTAACCGGCGGCGAGCCCAACCGGATTTTTGAAGGTCAATCCGAATGCGCTAACGGGTTTATCGGGTGCAGAGAATATCCCGAGCAGGATAGAGCGGAGCGGGTCCATGCCGCCGATGCGGAGAATCTGTAACGTGAGCCGGTGTGCGGTTTCAGGATCGAGACGGAAGAGAAGCGAGCGGAAAAGCGAATACATCAATCGAACAGCGTGGGACGATCCGGGTCTTCCACATGGGCAAATACCTCTCGCAGCATCGCTTCGTTTGTTCTATATACAGATAGGGGAGGCAGGCGACCCGGTTCAAAAAAATCGACTGCCAGCGTTTCGTAATTGGTGCGCGGCTCGCCGTCCAGGATCCGGCAAAGAAAAATGATCTTATAGGCGTGGTAGAACTCCATCGGCTCGATGCGGTTGGCGTCAATGACTGCCACCACCTTCTCGGCTTTGACTCGAAAGCCGCTTTCTTCCCAGACTTCACGCTCCGCCATGGCAGAGGGCGCATCGCCGAGGTCTGCCCAGCCGCCCGGCATCGCCCATTTTTCATCCGCTCTTTCCTGTATTAGGAGAATTTTGCCCTCATGAACCACCCCGCCGCGCACATCGATCTTCGGTGTGATGTAGCCCGCCTGCATGGAAAAACTGTCCAGCGCGGCTTGCCTGGAGACTTCTGAGTGATTGGCGATGATCTCAGCCGTGATTTCCTGCAAGCGCTTGTATCTGTCAATGTCGTACGGATTCCCGCTATAGGTAATCCCGGATTGGCTCAGCGAAAAAATCTCTCTTGCCCAGTCCAGCCATTTTTGGGTGTTTGAATTCATCTATTACTTAACCTTTTCTCCCGCCTCTGTCTGCGATAGCCTCGTCAGAGTCTGGATCATTGGCAGGACATAGGCAAGCCTTTTGTGGGTCTCAGCAAGGCTGCTCTCACGCTCGCGTTTCAGTTCGTCTGGATCACGCCCGAGGATGAACGGATCCTCCCATGCCAGCCAGTCCACAGCCCATGTGTGGATATTGTCTTGCAGGTAGAAGACCATTTCGGCGACCATGCTCAGATCGGGATTGCGTACGTGGGACATAATCTCGCGCAATTGATCTGCGCGAACGACGATGTGGCACCAGGCATAATCAAGGTCTTTGCCGAACAGATTCCGCCCCACGGTTGTGACGATGCCTTCCAGCTCGCGGTAATTCTGCGGATGGGTCGCCCAGGCGGCTTCAGAGCGTTGAAAAATGAGGGGCGCATCGCCGGTAGATAGTGAATCTACATCTGCCAGAAACGAACTCCTGAATTCGGTTCGGAGGGCGAATGCAAGTCGATCCAGAAAACAGAGATGGATCAACTGATCCGGAGCAGCCGCTTCTGCTGCACACCGGTAAAGATGAGCGAAGAGCTCGCCAACCTGCATCGCACGGTCGGTCGGAAAGATCGTGAAGAAGTCATCCGCTTCTACTTGTTGAATTTGATCCCCGTTCTTCCAGGTGAATAACGGCGGGCTGATGTACGCACGCTCAAAATGCCCCTTTAGATCCGGCAGGATGGCTTGCAAGTGATGCAGCATCGTTCCATCGGGATCGTCAAAAGGGAGCGCCAGAGCTGGTTTCATCTATTTCATTCTCTTCGCTGCCCGCTAGCGACCAGGAAATATTGCACGATTTCCTCCTCCGGGTGAGGCACATTCATCAAGGCAAGCATCGCCGCCAGCTCGCCGCGGTGATGGGTGTTATGGTTCGGGGGCTGGAGGACCATCTGCCAGAGGGGCAGCGTAAACGTCTCACCCTTTGGATTGGTATATGTAATGTCTCGAAGCAGGGACTCTTCGGTCTGCCCGGAGATAAACGCGCGCATGTTCTGCTCTACATCCACCCAGTATTCGCGTACAGAACTGATCGTCGGGAAATCTTTCGCATCCAGGAAGCTGGCTTTCTCGCCGCGCCAGCGCTGGGGCCACATCCGCTCCGAGCTCATCATGTGGACCAACACAGCATGAATGCTGTCCCAGCTATGCCCCTGTTTGCGGAAAAGCTGCTCTTCGGTGAGCGATTCCGCGATGGCAAGATAACGCTTGTTCGCCCAGTAGTTATAGTCGTAAAGATGCTCGAGGTAGGCTTTTAGATCCATAGGACAATTCCGGGTTTAAGGGTTGTATCCTTAGACCCCGCGCTTGCCCTCCTTAAGCATCTCAATCGCTTTCACAATCCGTCTCTGACGAGTTTCTTCTCTCTTCGCCTCGTTGATCCACATGACGTATTCACGTTGATGCGTATAGGATAACCTGTCAAAGAAGGCTTTCGCCTCTTTTTCAGCCCTGAACGCTTTCCTTAATCCTGCAGGGACTTCCACCACGCGCGGCTCAGTGTCTGCCTCGACCGTAATGCTCACTTCCTCACCAAAGGTCTTCCCAATCTTCTCGCGGATCTCCTTGAGGATGATGAGCATGTGAAAGTCCGTGCCCATGCGGGTCAGGATGCCGCGATAGGGAACGCCTTCAATCACCGCTTTAACCCTGGGACGCTTCGAGCCGAACACCGCCTCTACATCGAATGGCACTTCCACGAACGCGCCGCCCCCACCTGCATTTTGGATGGTTGCTGAGAAGGTTTGTTTATCGGGCATTCAGACCTTGACCTTTCTTACAGATTGTCCGGAATTTTGTGCTTGAGCCGGACGTATTCAATATTCAATCTCTCGAACCATTCATACGTGCCGTCCGGTCTCACACACTCCACCTGGAAATTCTCCTCATCATATTTTTCGACGACCACTCCAATGTCCCCGACATGGATCACACCGGCATGCTCTTCCGGGACGCGTACGACTTCCACCAGATCGAATGGATCGATCCGAGCATGGAGATTCTTTTTCAAATTTCTGGGAACGAGATTTCTCCCGCCCACCCACGCGCCGACGATAGTACCGAGAATCGAAAGCAGAAAACTCGTCAGCATCGCGGTCTCAAAGCGGCCCAGTGTTAACGCATCCAGCACCGGCATGCCCTGTGTGTTGGCGCTCATTCGCACGGAGGTAGGGATCAATGCGCCGATGAGCATGCCGAGGACCCCGCCGAGTGCCATGCCCGTATACGCACCGACACTGACGCCACCGGTTGTGCCGGCTGTTCGTACTGTCAGCGCGGCGGTGAGACTCCCGCTCAGGATACCAAGTGCCAGGCCGATGGTGAGACCAACGAAAATCCCATTCAGCGTTGTCGTAATTGCGCCAAAGGCGGCTCCGATCACCGCGCCGAATATTGCGCCTAATAGTCCCCCAAAGATGATACTCCTGCGCATCAAGGAGGTATTTACTATATGCTTTTTCGATGTTGGCTGCCGATTTCTCTTGTTTTTCGTGCCAATACCCATTAAACCTCACGTTCAGAAAGTCTATCAGCCAGACTGGAAATCTCCACCCGCATGAACAGGCGGTCCAGCCATTGTACAGGAATCCCCGATTCTCCGTAATAGGCCCCGGCTATCTGCCCGCAAACGGCAGATGTTCAGGCAAGCTACATATCGAACGAAAATATTCAATCAAACCACTGCAGGGAACAATTTCGATCAACGATTCTCCAGCAGGAACTTTCGGGTCATTTCAATTTTATCTTTGTCCACTTTTCCTGTCTCTTCCCAGTAGTCCAGCAATTGACCGATCGTCAGCACCGCGTGCAGCGAGTAACCCGCCTGCTCCAGAGACTCCCTTGCGCCCGACTGGCGATCTACCAGCACGACAATATCCTTCACAACCATTCCGGCTCCGGTCAGCTTTTCGATGGCTTCGAATTTGCTGCCGCCGGTTGTGGCGAGATCATCAATAACAACCACTGTCTCGCCGGCATGGTATTCACCCTCGATCTCGGCTCTTGTGCCGTAGGTCTTGACTTCCTTGCGTGGGTAGATCATAGGGTAATTCCCGGCGAGGCTGATGGCAGTCGCAATGGGAATCGCGGCGTAGGGTAGGCCGGCGAGGCGGGAGAAATGAAGAGTGGAAAGTAGAGGCAGGTAAGCCTGGGCGATCTCCCCGAGGAGTTTTGGGTGGGAGATGATCCGGCGCAAATCGATGTAGATTGGGGATTGTAAACCTGACTTAAGCGTGAACTCGCCAAATTTGATACAGCCAGCCGACAACAGGCCGTCGGCGAGAGACGATAATTCGTTACTCGTCATTCGTGATTGAAGATCCATGGCGAATCGCCTCCTGCAGCCTCACCGGTTTCGAATCAACGATGCTCGAATCTCAAGCATTGAATCTCGCAATTCTGCAGCGGCGACACCTGGTTTTTCCGCACGCGCGATCGAGCGCGAGACGTTGACGAGCATCCCTTTGCCATCTTTGCGAAGACCTGCCTTGAGAGCGGACGCCAGCTCTCCACCCTGCGCGCCAATGCCGGGAGCAAGGAACCATAGATCTGGCGCAAGTTGACGGATGCGGGTGAGAGTCTCAGGGTAGGTCGCGCCAACGACCACACCAACATTGTTTTTGGTATTCCAGGCCTGAGCCAGTTTTGCGACGTGCACATGTAATGGATCGCCAGAAGCAAGGGTCAAATCCTGTAGATCTCCTGCGCCCGGGTTCGACGTCTTACAAAGCAGAAATACGCCCTTCTCTGAATCCCGGATGAACGGCTCAATCGAATCTCTGCCGAGATAGGGGTTTAGCGTAATGCA
>DATHTH010000342.1:0-7141 GCA_035463495.1 Anaerolineales bacterium
CCGGTCGCTGCCGCCGAAACCCAGGCGAAGGAAGAGATCAAGCAGGACCTGCTTGCCTCGAAGATCGACGAGATCCGCTGGAAGAACCACGAAGCCGAAGTCCAGCATCTGGTCCGGCTGCTGGAAACCTATTCCCGCAATTACCAGCTCTCCAAAGAACAGTATGCCAGGTGGGGAAGCGCTCTCGTCCCGCCCATTATCGTCAGCAACCTGAACGAAGCCGAGAGCTCGATGCTCGAAACACTCAAGAAGCTCGAAGACACTTTATCGAAAGTCTACGAGAAAGACATCACGCCTGAACCGTAAGGCAATAAGAAACCAGGGAAGCCATGGACAAGGAAGAAGTTACTCATCTCGAACGGATGATCGATCTTCACAAGAAGAATCTGTACATCCTGGAGGAAATGTTGGCAAAGTACGGCGTAGACCAGCCCCTGCACCTCGTCAACAGCGTCACGATGGAGCGGGAGGCGATTGCCCGATACAGCAAGCAGATCGAAAGCCTGAGCTCCACCAGCAAGCAATTGGAAAAAACGGCGGCGCTGGCAAGCCTGCCGAGACGCCCCTACTTTGTGGGCCGCGAAGAGGAGATCAGGACCATTCTGACCTCCCTGCAGCCCAACAGCCGCACCTTCATCATCGGGATCGAGGGCGTCGGCGGGATGGGAAAATCGGCGCTTGCCATTGAGGTCAGCCACCGCTGCATCGAGAACGACCTCTTCGAAGCGGTAATCTGGATCTCCGCACAGGAATCCATTCTGACCCTGCACGGGATCGAGCCGGTCATCCCCGAAGCCAAGACGCTGTCCGACATTTTGATTACGATCGGCGCGAACCTGGGAAACCCCACCATCGGAAATCTGTCCATCCAGGAGCAGGTCCGGCGCGCATACAACCTGCTCGCCAGGCAGACGACCCTGCTGGTGCTCGACAATTTCGAATCTCTTTCCCGCATCGAGCAGCGCGACATCCTGGACTTCCTTCGCCGCTCGCCGATCACACTCAAGGTCATCATCACATCCCGCGAGCGGGTCTCGGAGGGCCAGGTGATCCGTCTCCCCGGACTGTCGTTCGAGGAGAGCAATGCCCTGCTCGAGTGGGATGCCCAGCAGAAGAACATCCATCTCACCCGCGACCAGAGCAAATACCTTGTGGACCTGACCGGAGGCTTGCCGCTGGCGCTCCTGTGGGTGCAGGGACAGATCGCGGTGCTCGGCTACTCGGTCACGCAGGTGCTCGACAAGCTCAACCTCGACGCCAACGTCCCGATCCTGCAATACTGCTTCAACCATAGCTGGAACCTGCTTGGGCAGTCGGATGCCCGCAAGCTACTGTTCATCCTGGCGCTCCAGCCGGACCCGGTCTCGCGGGACGCCCTGCAGGAGATCTCCGGCATCCTGACCAACGAGCATCTGGGGAATGAGATCAGCCACCTGCTGCAGCTCTCGCTCATCGAGCACGACCATGAGAAGGATTACTTCAGCGTCTTGCCGCTGACGCGCCGGTTCGTCCGCACGCAGTTCAGCAGCAACCGCAAATTCATTAAGCAAGCCGAGCTGAAGATCACCCAGTATTACGTTAAGCTCCTCTCACAGAAGAGCAGCTTCGAGGAGTGGCGGAGCTACGACGACCTGCTGCAGGACCGCAACAACATCCTTAGCGTGGCGCAGTGGTGCTACAAGTCGCTGCAGAGGAAGCAAACCAAGACCGGCTCGCTGCCCAAGCAGACCCGCAACATCGCCGAGATCCTGGTGCAGATCGGCGCACAGTTTGGCAGTGTGCTCTGGCAGCGCGCTTACTGGTACGACCGCATGACCCTGGCGCATGCTGCCCTGCACGCCGCCAGGCTGATCTCGGACTGGAAGTCCGTAAGCACTTTTGCCCGCAACATCTCCTGGATCTACTTCTATCAGGGTGACTACCTGCGGGCGCGGCACTGGGCAGAAGAGTCGCTTGCTGCCACCACCCAGACGGAAGATGAATTGCTTATCGCAGCTGCCAAGCGCTCCCTGGGAACGGTTGAGCTGCACCTGGGGAACTTTGCCCGCTCGGAAACCCTGCTCAAGGATGTTTTGCAGACCAGCGAGACGTTCTCCGACGACGATTACGGCATTTACAGCAAAGGCTTTGCGGAATATGGCCTGGGCGACCTGGAATTCGAGCGCGGGGATATCCGGGCTGCCAAAGAGTGGTTCCAGAAAGCGCTGGACACCTGGCAGGACCCGGTGCGCAAGGATCCGGTCCGGCATATCAGTTACGCGCTGAATGGGCTGGGCTTTGTCGCCCTCAAGGAGAGGCGCTACGAGGACGCAGAGCGTTTTTTCACCGCCGGCATTCAGTCCGCCGAGGAGTTCGGCAGGGTGGACGAGCTGGCACGCGGCCAGTTCGGCCTGGCCTCCGTCCATTTCGCAACCGGCGCGAACCTCGACCTGGCGCGGAGCCTGGTCGAGGAGTCCATCGAAAGCTTCCAGCAGCAGGGCATGCAATACCAGATCCAGAAGGGCTACGCCCTGCGCAACGATATCCTGAAGGCAGGATCGCAGGCACCCACACCCCAGCGATAGAAATGGATCATGAGCTAGAGCGTTTCCGGCAGGCTTTTAAGCAGCTGGAGAACCAGTTCCAGGGATTGCCTGTTTCCGAGACCCAGGTCCAACGCCTGACCCGGGTGCTTGGCGCGATCCAGAAGACCGCCGAGTCTCTGGCGCTGTATGACCCACTGACCCACGCGCTGAATACGCGCGGCGTCGGCTGGCTGGTGCTGCAGGACCACATCACCGGGATGGGCAAGATCGACATCTACGATCTGCGCCAGGCGAACAAAGTATACGGCGTCCCCGTGGTGGATTCGGAGCTGCACCGGCTCGCCTACCAGCTCATGTCGATCTTTTCCATGGACAGGGGGGACTTTGTCTGCCGCTCGCCGGGCAGCGATGAGTTCCGGATCCTATCTACCTCCAAGACGCCGCAGGAGATCCGCCTGCTCTTGACCAAACCCTACATCGACCAGGAAACCGATTCGCTGCTGACCTGGGATTTCGGCACGGGCCGCACCGAAAGCGAAGCGGAAGCCAACCTGCAAAAACAGCGCAAGCTCTTCCGTCCGGTTGTGATCCGGCAGACCGTGCTGGAGAGCCATTCCGAAATCCCCCGCCGCATGGATGAGGAGAACAGCTACCAGAGTTGGCATGAGTTTAATATGCCGTACGACCGGCTGGCAGATACAATTCGCTCATTGGATCTGTCCGATTCCCTTAAGCAGGAGACGGTCGAGCAGATCCAGGCTGTCAAAGACACGGTCGCCGGCATCGTGACCCGGGAAGCCCTGACAGGCGCGTTGAATGCCCTGGGCGCAAAATGGTACCTGGATCCCGCTGCCGTCCAGAGCGTGGCACTGACAGACATGCTCGATATGCACGAAGGGAACGCGCGTTATGGCAGTGTCGCGATCGATCAGGACCTCAAACGTTTTTCGCATATGCTCCTGGGGGAGTTTACGAGAGAAGATGGATTCCTCCTCATCCGGTCTGAGCGCGCTGGAGACGAGTTCAAGCTCATTTCCACAAGCCTCAATCCAACAGAGCTGGAGGACAGGCTTCGCACGGTCTCGCAGAGTGACCATCGCCGCGGTCTGCTCACATGGAACTACGGGGTGGGTCGCTTCGATCTCGAAGCCCATATCAATCTATACCGCAACCGGGTAAAGGACATCGAAAGCATGGAAGTGTCCTCCGCGAACGGGAAATCCACCTTCATCATCGTCCGCCCTGAAAGTGAGGAGTATGCGCGGCTGTTCAAGCTCTCGGAGGAGACCGCGCGCGTGATGGAGGGTACGCCCATCATCGATCTGCATCTCACCGTGCAGGCGATTTACAATGTGGAAGATCTCGACGCCTTCCGCCGGCGCCTGGAAGAATACAGCCGGGGACAAAGTCCCTTCCAGATCCGTGTCAAGCACATCGCCCGGATGAACATCAACAACCAGCACGGCCGCCTGTGGCTGCTGGCAGAGAAAACTCCTGAGCTGGAGCAGATGTATAACGACCTGAGCAGGATTGCCGGGGAGATGGGCTGCTCCAGTTATCCTTACAAAGCGGAGGACTGGCTGCCCCATGTGAAGATCGTCAACCTGCCGGAGCACACCTCCACCCAGATCAAAGACCCCTCTTTCGGAGCCACTTCTAATATCACGTTTACGGTCAACTGCTTCGAATGGACGGTCCAGAAAGGGCCCGAGCACTGGGAGCTGCTGGACCAGTTCCCGTTTCCACAGCCGGCCGATACTACCTTACCTGTAAAGGTAGGTACATAACGATGGCAACCATCCTGATTGTCGATCCCCATTCCGCAGACCGCCGCATCTACGTGACCCTGCTGGGCAACTTCGGGCACCGCCTGCTGGAAGCCGCCGACGGTGTGCAGGCGCTGGAGATCGCCCGCCGGGAGCTGCCCGAACTCGTGATCACCAACATCCTCATGCCGCACATGGACGGTTTTACGCTGGCGCGCCGTCTGCGCTCCGAGCCGCTGCTGACCGCGGTGCAGATCATCTTTCATACGGAGCATTACTTCGAATCGGAAGTGCGCAAACTGGCAATCGCGAGCGGCGTCCAGCATATTCTCGGCAAGCCCGCCGATCCGCAGGAGATCCTGCGAGCAGTGCAGGAAGCGCTGCGCCGACCCACCACGCCCACCCGTCTGCCGCAGACCGGACAGCTCCAGCGTGAGCACTTGCAATTGCTGGCAGACAAACTCTATGAAAAGGTTGCCGAGCTCGAGAAAGCCAACAGCCGCCTGCATAACCTGTCCCTGACCGATTCGCTGACCGGGCTCAACAACCGGCGCGGCTTTATGATCCTGGCGACCGCGCTGCTGAAATTTGCGCGGCGCGCCGGTCATCCTCTTTGCCTGCTCTACATCGACCTGGACAGCCTGAAATATACCAACGACACCTTTGGACATGCCGCCGGGGATGCGACCATCATTCAGTTCGCTCAAATCCTTACGGACACGTTTCGTGAGTCCGATGTGATCGGCCGGCTGGGCGGGGACGAGTTCGTGGCGCTGACCATTGACGCCGCCGAGAGTGATCTATCCAATATCCAGAAGCGGCTGCAAGATAACGTGGACCTGCACAACCTGAAGCCGGGAAAAGCGCATCCGCTGGCGTTCAGCCTGGGCGTGATCCCCGTGGATATCGATTCGACGTTCACGATGGAAGAGTTGCTCGCCCAGGCGGACGCCGCCATGTATAAGCACAAGCAGCTCCGAAGACGCACGACGTAGAAACGTACTTACGGCCTCCCATCCATCGCGCAGCGAAACCCAAAATCTACATTGTAAAAATACTCCAGCTGACTCCAACCGCGGCTGGACGTTGTTACTGTCTCTGCCCCGTCATGCCAGGAGCCGCCGCGCAGCACGCGGTACTCTCCGGATGTGGGACCGGTTGGATTGGTGAGCGGGGTCTCGAGATAATAGCTATTCGAGAACCAGTCCGCGACCCACTCCCAGGCGTTGCCAGACATATCGTACACGTTGTAAATGCTCTTCCCGGTCTCGTAGCTGCCCACCTCAGTGGTATCGCCGACAATATCGGCATAGTTGGCATATGTCTGATCGATATTGTTTCCCCAGGGATAAAGGCGGCCGTCTGTCCCGCGGGCGGCTTTCTCCCATTGCGCCTCTGTGGGCAACTTCATCCCGCGCCAGCGACAGTAGGCAGCCGCAGCCTCCCAGTCCACGTTGACGACGGGAAAATCATCAAAAGCCGGATCACCATAGTAACTGGTGCGTGTGAAAGATCCGGTTTCGCTGGGAGGCTCGCACTCCCCCGCATCCACACAGGCTGCGTAGCGGGCGTTCGTCACCTCGAATGTATCGATATAAAAATCGTCCAGATACACGGTATGGACTGGTTTCTCCTCCGGATACTGGCTGGCGTTGTTGCCCATGATGAAGTTGCCAGCCGGCACGAAGCGCATCGGCACGCCTCTGGAATCGATGAAATCCGCAGACGTGTCTACCCCGGTCGGGGTCGGCTCGGGAGGCGCGAAGGTGGGATTGCCTTCGTCCTCCGCTGAAGGGACGACCGGCAGGGTGCCCGCGGCAGCTTCCGATGGAAAGGGGCTGGATTCCGGTTCGGGCGAGGGCGCCGAAACAAGGCGTGGAATCGCGACGGCGAGGATCAGCAACAGCGCCGCGGCTCCTATGATCCCCAAAACGAGGCCCGGATTACGCTTCCCAGCCACAGCAGATTTTGGCGCATGCACCGGCTGAGAGACGGGCGTGCCGGAAGCAGAGACGGCGCGCTCGAGCGCGGAATAGAATTTCGCATCGGGCAATTTTCCACCGCGCACATCGAAATACTGCGTGGATTCCACGGAGAGCCACGGCTCATCGCCCTCCAGCAAAAGTGGAAAGAGCGGTTTCGCCTTGCGGCGCGCCCGCTGCAGTTCGCTCTGCACCCACTCCGAGGCGTAGGAGCGCGGGCTCATGATCACGACAAAGGCGGAACAGGTATCGAGCTGCTTTTGCAGCTCGTGAGGCCATTGAGAGCCGTAGTCCAGGCGCTCGTCGATCCAGGTTTCGAAGCCCTTCTCCTGCAGGTGCGCTGCCAGGGCATGCGCGTACTCCGTATCCAGATGGCTGTAACTGATAAACACGTGAGCCATGTAAGCCTCCCGCAAACGAAGCGAGTACGTCAGGCTCGCAGCCTGACAATCCAAGAGAATATCTGTCCGCGGTCGAAATCATTATACGGCTATTTCATTCTATAGGGCACAGCAGCCTGCTCGAGTGCGGCAAGCAGTTTTTTATAGCCATCCGCTTCGAACAGATCGACGCGCTGCCAGCGGCTAAGCGCCTCGGGCAGGTCGCAGGGTTCCAGCCGGGCGGGGATCAGGAAGACCTCGCCTTCACGTCTTGTGTTTCCCTGCTCGAGGGCGATCTTCAGTTCTTCATGCCGGAAGCCGCCCTGCCTGTTGAACTGCCGCGAGAGACAGGCGATGACGATGTCGCTGGCGTAAATGGCTCTGTGGATTTCATGCGCCCAGTCCTGGCCGGGCAACAGGCGCTCGCGGTCCAGCCAGACGTCCGCCCCATCGTTGACCAGCCGCCGGTAGAGGCGGCGGACCGCCTC
>DATHTH010000343.1:0-11240 GCA_035463495.1 Anaerolineales bacterium
GGTCGGCGATCCTGGATCGCAGCGTCTACGAGGATTGCCATATCTTTGCCCGGGCTCTGTATCACATGGGAAATATCTCGGAGCGCGATTATCTGGCGTACCGGCGCTTGTTTCAGCTTGTTGTCGATAGCACGCCGCGTCCCAATCTGTTGATTTATCTCAAGGCTCCTGTTACCGTGCTGATGGATCGCATCCACCGCCGGGCGCGCAACATGGAGACCGGCATCACATCCGACTATCTCAGCCTGCTCGATACATTTTACGATGAGTGGCTGGCTGCCTTCGACCTCTGCCCGGTACTCACGATCCGTACAGACGACCTCGATTACGTCCACCAACAGAAGCATCTCGAAACGGTGATCGACCGCATTCAGGATAAGCTGGCTGGCAAGGAGATCGTCGAATTCTAGCGATTTCGCCCACGACAGAGTTGCTTACATCCTGAATCTGTCCACCTGGCTAGGAGAAAGACCCTCCCGCAGTCGGGGGGAGGTTTCCCTGATCCGCCTTACAATAGGATGGCTCCAGCCTCCCGAGCCGTGAGAGGCACGCCGTTAAACCTCATCGGAGACTTTTATGGATCTTGCACAACAAAGCCGGTCGCTCGCCAGGACAAAACCCACCAGGTGGACCCGCGCTCAGCAGGAGGCCCGCATAGGGCTCTTGTTCCTGTCGCCCTGGATCATCGGGTTTATTTTGCTTAAAGCACTGCCCATTCTGGCAGCCTTTATTCTCTCCCTGACCGATTTCCGCATGCTCGCGCCCGAGGAAACGAAGTTCGTCGGGCTGCAAAATTACCTGCGCTTCTTCAATGACACGCAGGCTGGCGCGAGCCTTTTTGGATCGTTGCGCTATTTTCTCCTGACAGTTCCACTGCAGATGGCGGTCGCGCTGGTCCTGGCAGCCATCTTCACCAATGACCGGCTGAAGAACAAACGCCTTTCGCAGACGCTTATCTTCATGACAAGCATCATTCCCTCGACTTCCATCTTCTTTATTTTCCTCGGGTCGCTGCAATACGCCGACCGGCTTTTTTTCACTCCCAACAACCTGCCGCCCCCGCAGGGATTCGGCTTGCTTGTGCCTTTTATGGCATTATGGAGCATCGGTCCCGGGTTCCTGATCATGTATAGCGCCATGGAAAGCGTGCCGGCTCAGATCTACGAAGCTGCGCGCGTGGATGGGGCGGGTCCCCTTGCCCGCTTTGTCTACATCACGCTGCCGATGATTTCTCCCGCCATCTTTTTTTCGCTGGTGATCAACTTGACCGGCGCCTTCGGAGGCGCTCTCCTGCTGGACCGCGGTTACATCTTGAATTTCAGTCTTTCTCCCATGGAGAGCTACATCAACAACACCATGTTCCGCGAGGCCGATCTGGGCTATGCCAGCGCGCTGGCCTGGGTGACCTTTACAGTGATGATGACCATCACGATCCTGCTATTCCGCTGGTCGAAACGCTGGGTCTATTTCCCTGAACAGGATGAAGAGCATGATATTTAAGCGAAAAAACAAGACCCAACGGGAGGCGTCCCGGCTTACACAGCGGTTGTGGGATTTCACCGGCACCGCCATGCTTAATCTGTTCATGTTTTTGTTTCTGATTGCTTATCTCGCTCCGCTGTCCGTGATGGTGATCTCTTCCTTTACGCCGCCGCAGCAATTCCTCGACGCCAATGCTCCCATCCTGCCTTCGCAGCGGGTCAAGTTCAACTATGAAGGCAAAGACCTTGTGGTTTACGAGGTCCCTACCGAAGAAGGCATCAGACACCTGGCGCTCTACCAGCCTGGACGCCAGGTCAGCCAGTTTATCGATCCTGCCGCTCCGTCCGCCGGACCCATCGAATGGCAAGGACCCTGGCGGACGCTGAAGGCTGTCTACGAATTCCATCCCACCCTGGAAAACTTCCAGGAGTTTCTGGCGGTGACCAACATCCCGCTTCTGTTCCGCAACACCCTGGTCGTCGCCCTGATCAGCGAAATCGGGGTCCTGGCATCTTCGATCGCAGTCGCGTACGGATTTTCGCGCTTCCGCATCCCGGGCATTCGTTATATATTTTTTCTGTTGATCGCCACGATCATGATCCCCAGCAATATCACCCTCGTCCCGACCTATTACCTGTACAGCGGCCACATGTTGAACTGGATCGGGACCTGGCTGCCCCTGGTCGTTCCACACTTTTTTGGCAGCGCGATCCTGATTTTCTTGCTCCGCCAGAACTTCAAGAGCATCCCGCGCGACCTGGATGAAGCTGCCATGCTGGATGGCGCCGGTCCGCTGCGAATCCTCATCTCTGTGATCCTGCCGCAATCTATACCCGTCGTCACGACGGTGGCTCTATTGCACTTCTTTTACATCTGGAACGAGACCCGGCTGTCGAGTTTGTACCTGGGCATTGCACCGAACCTGCAGCTGGTCTCCTTTGGCGTTCAGCGCAGCCAGTCCTTCTTCTTTACGCCAGAGGCGCTCATGGTCGGTGCTCTGATCGTGATGAGCGTCCCGGTCGTCGTCTTGTTCCTTTCGCAGCGGTTTTTCATGCAGGACATGATCGTCACCCAGATCGAAAAATAATCGATGAAGCCCGCGCGTATCATTGTTCTCACCTGGCTGGCATGGGCGGTCATTGTCATCGGATTCCAGGGACTGGCAACCGCGCGCCTCGAGCTGCAATACCCGGACCGTGCCCAGGCCTGGACCACCCAGTTTACCGGCGAAGGATATCAGGAAGGTCATATCTATTTGCTGGAGCCCTTCATGAATAATCAGGTCGCCTGGGATTCGGAATACTATCTCGCCATCGCCATCGGCGGCTATGACGATCCAAATTCGCCCCATCTCACGCCGCAGGGAGTGCAGTTCTCCGTGCGAGATCATACCGTTACGCAATCCGGGTCCAGCTTCGATGAGAGTATCTCGTTGAGTTATGCCTTTTTCCCGTTCTATCCATCGATGATCCGGGTCTTTGCCTTTCCGCTGCAAGTGCTGGGATTGAACGCGATCGCGACCGCCACGTTAGCCGGAGTGATCGTCTCCGGGCTGGGGACTCTGCTCGGGATGCTGGCTCTTTATGACCTGACGCGTGAGAGCCTGGGAGAGACTGGTGGGCTGCGCGCAGCATTCTACCTGATCATCTTCCCGACGGGCTTCTTCCTGATCCAGGTCTATACCGAGGGTTTGTTCGCAGGTCTGGCGTTTGGCTGCCTGGCGATGCTCAAACGCAAGCACTGGCTGCTTGCCGCTTTGCTGGGTGTCGCTGCGACGATGACTCGTGCCGTCGGGGTAGCCCTGGTGATCCCCATGGCCATCACCTGGCTGCGCAGCGGTGAGTGGTTGGATCTGGATCTGGAGCGGCGGCAGATCCTCCACCAGGGCATCCCACCTCGGCCCCTGGCACACGGACTGCTTGCCATCTTGCCTCTGATCGCGTTTACAATCTGGAGATTTTCTTACTGGGGGCTGGCATTCGATTACGTCGAGTCGCACTATTTCGAGCGCGGCTTTTTGCAGTTAGGGTATGCATTCACGGTCTGGTCTCAGGCCTGGCAGCTCATGCTGGATGGCTCCAATCCGCAATCCACAGCCTACTACCTGACCGAATTTTTGGGCCTGGTGATCGGAGTCGTTGCCTGCATTGTCACGTTCCGGACTCATCCGGAAGTCGCGTGGTTCAGCATTGCCGTGATCCTGATCTCCTGGGCTAGTGGGCCCGCCCAGGGCATCCATCGCTATATCCTGGGCGCGCCGGCGGTATTTATTGCGCTGGCGCGCTGGGGCGATCATCCCGTCTTCGACCGCGCCTGGACGATTCTGAGTCTGCTGCTGATGGGCTTGCTGGCGATGTTATTTGCCTTCAATATGTGGGTTGCTTAAAAAATCCTCGATTCGTGTAAAATAGGTGTGGATCCTTTTCCCTCATAGTTAGTGTGGACTAAGCATGCCTGTAAACGTCCTTGCCCATATTCCATTTTTTACTGCCCTGCCCCCGGATGAACTGGACCGTCTGGTGGCGGAGCTCGATGTTGTCAATCTAAATTCGGGGGACATCCTTTTCCGTGAGGGGGATCCCGGCGAGCATCTCTATGTAGTGGTGAGCGGCGAGCTTGAAATTCTCATGGCGCCCGATACGGACGACGAGCTTCTCCTCAATATTCTTTATGAGGGGGAGTATCTGGGCGAGATGAGTCTGATTCAGCCGGGTGGGCACCGCACGGCGAGCGCGCGCGCTCGTGGTAATGTGGTGCTTCTGAGTATGAACCGGCAGCAGTTCAAGGATCTGGTGGAGCACCACCCGGAGATGTCTGCCGCGATGGTGAATGTGCTTAGCCAGCGCCTGGATAACACCAATGTCTCTACGTTCCGTGATCTTACGGAAAAGAACCGCCAACTGCAGCAGGCGTTCGATGAGCTCAAGGCAGCCCAGGAACAGCTCATCGAAAAAGAGCGCCTGGAGCGTGAGCTAAAAGTCGCAGCAGACATCCAGATGTCCATCCTGCCGGACCGCCTGCCGATGCATGACCGTTATGATTTCGGCGGTCGCATCCTCCCTGCCCGCCAGGTGGGCGGCGACTTTTATGACATCTTTAAGCTGGACCAGGACAAGATCGGCGTGCTGATCGGCGATGTGGCGGATAAGGGCGTGCCCTCAGCCATCTTTATGGCGCGGGCTCACGCGTTGATCATCGCCGAAGCAGATATTGGCACCTCTCCCGGTGAGGTCCTGCGCATGGCGAACCGACACATTACCCGTCTCGAAAAGTCCACGCAGTTCGTAACCGCCCTTTACGGTGTGCTGGATACGAAGACCGGTGAATTTTCTTATGCTCGTGCGGGACATGAACCGCCGCTCCTGTTGAATTCGGAAGGCGAGGTCCATCGTCTGCCGCACAAGCCCGGGATGGCGCTGGGACTCTGGGAGCGCATCGCCCTGGATGAGCATAGTCTCTTTCTGCCAAAGGATTCTCTGCTCGTCCTGTTCACCGACGGCATGACAGATTGCCGCAATCCAAAGGGCGAGCCGTTCGGGCTCGAGCGGATCAAGCTAACCATGGCAGGATTGTGGAATGAAACGGCACAGTCCAGTTGTGATCGGCTGTTCGATACGCTGATGATGTATCAGAGCGGCTCGAAGCAGGACGACGATGTGACCCTGGTTGCCATCCATGCGAAAAATTAAAGACCGAGTTTCAAACTCGGTCTTTATTCCTGGACGTCGCGCTTCATGCCTCATCCAGCGCTTGCCGGATGTCCTCCACCAGATCATCCTTATTCTCAATCCCCACAGATAATCTCACCAGGCCCGGATCTACATCCAGCTGCGAGCCAGCCACGGAGAGATGCGTCATCGCGGCCGGGACCTCGATGAGTGACTCCACGCCGCCCAGCGACTCGGCCAATGTGAAGATCTTCGTCGCCTCCGCGACCCGGATGGCCGCCTCACGCCCACCCTTCATCGTGAACGAGATCATCCCGCCGCCGTTCTTCATCTGATGCCTGGCAATCTTGTGCTCCGGATGGCTTTCATGGAACGGATAGTAAAGCCTCTCCACCCCCGGGTGTTCCTCCAGGAGATCGATGATGGCAGCAGCGTTTTCAGCATGCCGGTCCATCCGCACGTGAAGAGTCTTGAGCCCGCGCAGCACCAGGAAACAATCGAGTGGTCCCGGCACCGCGCCGACCGCGTTCTGCAGAAAGGCGAGCTTTTCGGCCAGATCTTTCTCTTTCACAATCACAGCCCCACCGACCACATCGGAATGCCCACCCAGATATTTCGTCATAGAGTGCACGACGATATCTGCGCCGAGCTCCAGGGGACGCTGAAGATAGGGAGTGGCGAATGTATTATCGACGACCAGTAAGGGTCTGTTCTCATGCGCGTGGACGATCTCCGCAACTGCCTGCAGATCCGTGATTCGCAGATAAGGATTGGTCGGCGTTTCCAGCCAGACCAGCCGCGTAGACGGCGTCATGGCTTCCGCCACCGACTCCGGATCCGTGGTGTCGGAAAACGTAAAGTCCATCTGGAAGCGCCGCAGGACTTTGTCGAACAGCCGGAAGGTACCGCCATAGACATCATTGCCCGCCAGCACATGGTCACCCGCGTTCAAAAGCCGCAGGACGGTATCTGTGGCTGCCAGCCCGGATGCAAACGCAAGCCCGTATCCCCCGCCTTCCAGGGCTGCAAGGCAGTCCTGCAATGCTTTGCGAGTGGGATTTTGCGTGCGAGAATACTCATATCCCTGCCGCGGTCTGGCAACCCCATCCTGCATATAAGTGGAGGTGAGGTAGACGGGCGTCATCACAGCGCCATTATTGGGATCAGGCTCCTGCCCGGCATGGATCGCAAGGGTTTCGAATTTCATGTGCTCTCCTTCAGGCTCTTTTCGCCGTCCCCGGCGAAGAAATGATGGGATAATTGTCTCGCTCAAACGCGTGCGAGGACGAAAGCAGGTCGGTTCCTGTAATTTTTCAGCCCAATGCGTTGTCTTGAATTACAAAATCATTATACAGGAGAAGTGGCGCCTGGCGCCCTGTTCGAGGAAACATGCCGAAGACAATAGTAGCCGTTCTCGCTCATCCCGACGATGAATCGTTCGGTCTGGGGGGGACACTGGCGCTTTATGCGCAAAAAGGATATGACACGTACCTGGTCTGTGCGACCCGGGGGGAAGCTGGAACCGTGGATGCAGAATATCTCAACGGGTATAAGGATACAGCCGAGCTGCGCACCGCAGAGCTACAACGGGCGGCGACTGTACTAGGTCTTAAGGACGTCTTCTTTCTCGGTTACCGCGATTCGGGGATGCCCGGGTCGGAGGATAATAACCATCCAGAAGCACAGATCAACCATTCCATCGACGAGGTGGCTGGCAGAGTTGTTAAATACCTTCGCGAGCTCAAGCCCGATGTCGTCATCACGTTCGATCCAATCGGCGGATATAGGCATCCCGATCATATCCACATTCATAAGGCGACGGTGCTGGCGTTCCAAAAAGCGGATGATGCGTCCTTCTATCCGGAAGCGGGATCGCCATTTAAGCCGGGTGCGCTCTACTACCAGGTATTCCCCCGCCGCTTATTGAAATGGATGACGCGCCTGATGCCGCTCACCGGAAAAGATCCTACCAGATGGGGCCGCAACGGCGACATCAATTTAAAGGAGCTTGCCGAAGTGGAGTTCCCCGTCCACGTCCGGTTGGATATCCGTCGGGTGGCAGAGATCAAACGTCAGGCAGCTGCGCAACATGCCTCGCAGGGCGGGGTCGGAATGCGCCGCGGGTTGATGGGTTTCATTACGCAGTTTTTTGGTGAAAAGGAAGATTACATGCGAGCCTATCCGCCGATAAAAAACAGTCGACACAAGATCAGGAAGGATCTGTTTTTTGAATAAGACACGAGGTTTCAAGGTCATGAAAGAGGCCGATTTTGACAAAACATAATCAGGTCTTGCAGGGACCCCATCAGGGGCAGCCGATTCGCATGGCGGGCGAGCCGATCAGTCGCGCTCGAGCGGCTATGCTGATGGTGCACGGGCGCGGCGCCCGCGCGGAGGATATCCTGTCCCTGGCGCATGAATTTGATCAGCCGGGCTTCGCTTATTTAGCGCCTCAGGCGGCGGGCAATACCTGGTATCCGAATCGCTTTCTGGTCCCTCTTGAGGACAATGAACCGTGGCTTTCCTCTGCGCTGGGGTTTGTGAGGAATGTGCTTGGGGAGATCACGAATGCCGGCATTCCCTATGAGCGCATCATATTGCTGGGCTTTTCCCAGGGCGCCTGTCTGGCCCTGGAGTTCGCGGCGCGCAACGCGCGTCGCTATGGCGGCGTTGTGGGTCTCAGCGGCGCCCTGATCGGTCCGGATGATACGCCCCGCGAGTATCCGGGTTCATTGTTGGCCACACCCGTCTTTCTGGGTTGTAGCGACGTGGACTTCCATGTGTCCAAAGAGCGCGTGGATGAGACCGCGGAAGTGCTACGTCGTCTGGGAGCTGATGTGACGGAGCGTTTGTATCCAAACATGGATCATACGATCAACCAGGATGAGATCGATTTTGTGCGTGGCATGATGCAGCAGTTACTCAGTGGTCCGCAATAGGTGCCGCCTTCGGCCACATAGCCAGATCTGTTTGGAGGACAGGCGGGTCGTGTTGCGTGGATAGATTTCGCTACGTCTCCTATGCTCAAGAAGTGATATTTGCACGCGGCGCGCTTGCTCAAATGAGTGAGGCGGCGGATCGTTTTGGCTGGGAGCGGCTGATGCTCTGCACCAGCCATTCCATGAAATCGGGAGGATATTCGAAGCGACTGCAAGATATCCTGGGGACCAGGCTCGTAGCCGTCTATGATCGTGTTCAACCGCATGTTCAGGATATCCAGGTAGAGGAAGCTCTGGGGCTTGCACAAAGGCACGAGGTGGAGGCAGTCATGGGTCTTGGCGGCGGTAGCCCGATCGGGATGGCGAAAGCAGTCGGATTTCAATCTCTTCTTCCGATTATCGCTATCCCCAGCACCTATGCCGGCTCAGAGATGACTGCGGTTTATGGAGTCACGTATTCACGCGAGAAGCCTCCACGGAAAGTGACGGTGAGCGATCCAAGGATAGCGCCCAGTCTGGTTATCTATGATACCGAGTTAACGCTCGACCTTCCTCCCACGCTCACAGCCTCGAGCGGCATCAATGCTCTGTCTCATTGTATCGAAGCCCTGTATTCGAAGACGCGACATCCGCTTTCGACTGCTGCAGCAGGCAAGGGTGTAGAGCTCATCCATAACTCGTTGTTTGACTGTTTTCAGAATGGTAGCAATCTGGAGGCACGAACTGAGATGCTCACCGGCGCGCATCTCGCGGGATGTTCGCTGGCTTCCGTTGCGATGGGGTTGCATCACGGCCTGTGTCACGTCCTGGGCGGGACAGTCGGTATCCCCCATGGAATTGCCAATAGTATCATCCTTCCGCACGCCATCCGTTTCAATGCCCAGGTGACCGCCTCTCAGCTGCTCCCTGCCGCCAAAGCGATGGGAGTCGCACTGAATGGAGACCTCCCGGTTGCTATCATCGAATCGCTGGCACAGACGATCTCCGAGCTGGTCGGGAGCATGGGTCTTCCACAGCGGCTGCGCGATGCCGGGGTTCCTTTGCAAGAGTCGGATCTGCCACATCTTGCGCAAATGGCGTTTGAGAACCGGACAGTTCAAAATAATCCCACGCCGATCACGGCGCCAGCCCAGATCGAGGCGCTGTTGAGGAATGCCTGGTAGCTGGTACATCAGATCGAGGGCAAATTACAATTGACCGTATGGAGAAAAACTATGACTAAGATTCAAACACAGGGAGTTCATCACATCACCTTTGTCGGCTCCAATCGCGAGGCGATTATTGATTTTTACCAGGGTTTGCTCGGAATGCCTCTGGTATTTGAGCAGCCCAACCTCGATGTGCCCGAGGAATTGCACCTCTACTTTGATCCGGGCGATGGCAGGCTGATCACGTTCTTCGTGCGTCCTACGCGTACCCATGAGCCGACGCCCAATCCTGAGAATATTGGCAACCTCCATCACATTGCATATACCGTCTCGCGCGCAACATACACCCAGGTCGCGGCGCGGCTCCACGAACGCGGCATTCCGAACACCGGTCCAATCGATCGCGGTTTCATGGACTCGATCTATTTCCGTGACCCGAATGGACAACTGCTTGAGATGGCTTGCTTTAAGTTCATCCCGCCGGAAGGACATACCTATTCCGATGTCCTGGGCACTGCCCACCGCTTGCGAGTGCAGCGCGGCGATTACGCCATTGCAGATAGTCATATAGCAGATGCGATCGCTGAATTGATAGAGCAAAAAACAAGAATCAACGCCTGATAGCTTTCGCCAGGAACACTCCCCGGCTTAAGCAGACCACCCGGACGCGGGGGTCATGCAGCCGTGGCTCCGGCGCCGGAAATCGCTTGGACCTTGGCCGTCATGCATGCAGTTCTCTAAGGAGCCTGCCATGTCCACACAAAGCATGACCCGAGCGTTACCGACAGCTCACAGAGAAAGGTTCGGAAACAGGGCGCGTACCTGCCTGTCCACCAGTATTATGAGGGATGCATAGCACAGAGCAAGATGGATCATGGCCGCCGCCCGGAGCTGGCAAGCAAGGGTAGGCTAATCCCTTATTGTGAGCTGTCTTTGCGACTGGGTAAAATTACATCTGGCTTACTTCAGATCATGATCTACATCTGAAGCTCGAAATTCAACCTGCAATCGCAATCGGAAGTTGATCGCTCTTCTGATACTTAACTTTACTTTTCACATGCAAGGGTAGCCCGAGATTCAAATATGGAGTAAAGTAAATGATCCACACTGCTGCTGCGCTGTGCGGCACTATGTAAGTACTTCTGAGACCGATAGCGGGTAATTCTGAAAGGAAAATACAACCTTGTCATTAGCAGTGCGTATCTCTTTTGTCCTCGCGATGCTGGTGGCGGCTGTAGGTCTTGGCTCTCTCTTTGCTCGCATTGGAAACCGCTCCTTCTTAAGAGCTGCTGTAGCTCCAACAGTTGTAACCCAGCAGAGCGCGATCCCTGCAACAGCTATCCCCACGGGTACTCCGTTGGTGCCTACCGTTGTTCCTTCTCCATCCAATAGCGTGGAACAATTCATCCGTATGTATTTTCAGGAAATCAATAGTCGCAACTACGAAAACACATGGTCGCTTCTTTCGGAGGCATTCAAGGCGAGTCGAAATGGTCCGCAACATGGGGGCTATCAAGGATACGTGGATTTCTGGAACACCGTGGCTCGCGTGGAAATTGTGGAAATCAGAATACTTGAACAAAGCAATCAATCCGCAGAAGTCTTCGTTGTCGCGAACTATCACTACCAAAATGGCGCCACTACGACCGGCGAGCAGACTTTTCACTTAATTTATGAGTTCACGAGGAACACCTGGTTATTTGACGTACCACGTTGAAAAGATTCATAACCATTGAGACAGAAAGTACTTTCAGGGGCAATCATTTGGCGAGCGGATGCAGTTCTCAAGAGGGGGTTGAAATCATAGAAAGAATGTTCTATAATGACTCTAAATACACCAACTTTCAACAGAGGAGAATGCCATGTCCAAACGAAATGTTGTCCATGTCGAGATCCCCGCGGCGGAGGTAGGAGCTGCGGGCAAGTTTTATCAGGATTTGTTCGGTTGGAAGCTGCAACACGTCGCAGAGTTCGATTACACCATGTGGGAAGACGGCAGCGGC
>DATHTH010000344.1:0-16228 GCA_035463495.1 Anaerolineales bacterium
GAAGCCGCCAGCCCGGTCGATCAACTGGTCGATGAACGTGCCTTTGCCGGCTGTAAACGGCTTGGCGGGATCGGTTGCATCCAGCTCATAAAAGACGCCGGGACGCGAGCTGAGCGGCGCAATCTTCTCGTCCACGGCAGCAACGCGCGCCTGAAGCGACTCGATCAGAGCCGCCGCTTCCTCTTCATATCCTGTCAGCTGCGCGACGATCTCCAGGTTGCCATACATTTCTTCGAGTGTCAGTGGGTTCTTCAAATAATAGACTGTCAACCCGAGATCTTCGAGCTGCTTGACCTGTTCTGGCGTATTGATCTCGGCAGCCAGCACCAGGTCCGGATCGAGAGACACGATCAATTCCGTATTCAGCTCCTCAAACGTCGAGCCGATGTCTGTCAGCTCCTGCGCTTCTTCCGGGAAATCGGATAGCTGGTCGCGCCCCACAACCTGGTCTCCCGCGCCGATGGCAAACAGGATCTCGGTGTTGGACGGCGCAAGAGAAATGATGCGCTGCGGCACTGCGTCCAGAGTGACTTCACGTCCTAATCCATCGGTGAAGGTGAGAGGCGTCGCAGCAGCGGCTTCTGTTGGCGCTTGCGTCACCGGAGCTTCCGTCATGGGCGCTTCAGTAGCAAGCTCCTCCGTCATAATGGGAGTGGGCGTTTGAGGCGCACAGGCTACCAACAAGATAATAAGTAGGGTTATGTAAAGGATTCGTCGTAACATCGTGGTCTCCATTTTCACTGTGATCACAAGCCGGCGCTTCTCCACAACTGACTTTCTTATCCGATCATGAGGGGAGATTGCTTCGCGGAGTGCGCTCGCAATGACATAATATTCAGGAATCAAAATCCCCAGCCGGTGCTGGGGAGGTTGGAGAGGCAGTCCAGGGAGGCCGTCCTCCACCTCCTTCCGCGAGAGTGTGGTAGAACCGACCAGAGCGGGCGACCTGACTTTATCGAGCCGATAACCGAATATCGGTCTTCGATTTCACAGTTGCGCGACAGTGCTGGATTCACACCAGCTTCGCCGCTGACTGGCCGTATTTGATTAGGCGTATTTTATGCCTCAGAGGCAGGAAAGTCAATGACCGATTTCCTCACAGGACGCACATGCATATATAGAAGAAAAGCCAGCACCAGTGTAACAAGGATGAGGACAATATTTCCGTCGCGCCCGAGCAGGAGGAGCGCAAACGTCGGGAGCAGATAACAAACGAGCACGCTGACTTTTTGAATGACGTTTACATAGCTTAACAAAATGGCGAACGGAACCAATAAGAGCAGGAAATCATAATTGTAAAGATACGGACTGACAAGCAGGGTAACAAGCAGAGCTGCACTGACGAGATATTCATAGGACGCGAATAAGGACCGCAAGAAGAAAAAGACCACAACGAGAATCACCAGCAGTACGATGGCGATCCACATGGCATTTGTCAGTGATCCGTCGAAAAGCCATCTCGATAACGTGACCGGCAGACTCACACACTCTGAGCAGGCGCTCACATTGCCTTCGCTCTGATAATTGAGCAGCATTCGAGGATACGAAACGATCCATGCCGGGTCTGCAAGAAATCCTAAACCAAAAAGGAGAACTGCTGCGATAGCCAGCATCCGGCTCACGCGCCGTCCGAATCTTCCGCCATAAACGATCAGCCATCCCAACACCGACAGCAAAATCAGACTACCTAAATGTGGCTTAAAGGTCAGCAACAGCGCGCCCAGGGTTGCAAGCAAAACGTTTTCCCGGCGTAAGGCATACATCAGCAGCGATACACCCAGCAGGACCGGGAAGTCATATTGCCCAACGGACAGCGCTCCCAGGACAGGCAGGAAGAAGAGCGCCAGAGGGAACGCAATCAATCTCAGGCGTCCAGTCCATCCGTCCGTGAGCAGCCAGATGGACGCGAAGAGCATGATCAAATTCAGCTCAAACCATAACGTGGCTGCGGCGCGCGCAGGCAGCAGCCCCAGATAAAACGTGCTCAATGCATACCAGGGCGGGTATGGAAACCGTGCAAGGAAGAAATTTTCGGCTGCAATACCTGACTGCTGTTGTGCAAATGCTTCTACCCGGGGCAGGTCATAAATCGGAATGCGGTTGACCAGAGCCAGGTTCGTGTTGTAGATCGCGCTGAAGTCCGAATGGACAGGCAGGGAGGTGGGAAGGTAAAGCGCAATTAATACCATCGCAATCACGACGACAGGAAGAAGCAGGATAAGAAGGTTGCGCTTCAGTTTGCTCATTCGGTTTTAGGCGGGATCTTGAGCGGATTCTACAATTCTTCTCATCAAGCTACGAAACCTCATCCAATGAAACGGATATAGAAGATACCAGTACAGAAACCCGGGCAATCCGCGTGGGCAGAAGAAAATAGTTTGGGCAATGTAGGTCACGCTTGCAGCCTGACGCACGCGCCATTCGATCCATCGTCCGCCGGCGATCTGGTTCTGCGCACAAACGACAAGTGTATCGGTTGTCCTTTTTCCTTCTTTCAGGATCGCCGACGCGCGCACAAACTGCTGCAATACTTCTTGAACCCGGTCCGGCTTCGCCTCGATCTGCAGTTCACCATGGAGCACAAAACAACCTTCATGCTTGATGAGTCTCGCTCGGTGCGCTCCGTCGTCCCAGACGGGCTCGATGTGGGGCGGATGAGTTCTTTCCAATGCGTCCCGCGCGGCGGAATCAAAGCTGATCAGCTTAACGTCCGGGAATACGGTTAATGCAGCGGGATGCCTGACCACACTGTCTGCGGACAAGCCGCCGATCAACGCATAGGCGATGGGGTACGGCACGGGCGTCGTCATCCCCACACCAAAGGCCATGAACCAGACCGGCAGACCAGGCATCAGCAACATGCGTCGCTTGAGCCCGCGAATCTGAGCGTAGCGTAGCATTAAATCTCCATAGCTCGTGACATCCGGGCCGCCGATCTCATACACACCGCCGCGCCCATCAGGGTTGGTCAATGCGGCAAGCAGATAATCGATCACATTCTGGATGGCAATGGGCTGGGATTTATTTTTCAGCCACAGCGGACCCGGCACGATGGGGAACAGCTCGGTCATGAAACGGATCATCTCGAAGGAGATGCTGCCGGAGCCGGTGATCACACCGGCACGAAACTCGGTCACCGGGACGCTGCCCTCACGAAGGACGCGTCCTGTCTCGATCCGCGAGCGCATATGCGGTGCGATATGTTGCTCAGGGTCCGCCAGCCCGCCCAGATAGATAATGTGCTCCACACCTGTTTTGGCCGCGACGGCTGCGAATGTGCGGGCGCTGTCCAGCTCGAGGGAGGTATACCCCTGCCCGTGAGTCATGTTGTGGATCAGGTAATACGCAGTATGGACGCCTCTCAGCGCGGCAGCCAGTGTTGTAGGTACGGTGACATCTCCCTGCACCACCTCCACCTGAGACACCCAATTGCGCCCCTTGAGACGAAGCGGCTCGCGCGCCAGACAGCGAACGCGGTAACCCGACTCCAGTAAACGCGGGATCAACCGGCTGGCGATATAGCCCGTCGCGCCCGTCACGAGGATAAGAGGACTTCTTTCCTCTTTCATCTTTCTTTAATTCTCATAAAATTCAATAACTGTGAGCCAGCACCCGCGCCCGGCTCGCGATCCGGTTGGCAAGCCCGTCGAAGATAAACTTGTGGAACGGCCACATCGCGTACCAGTACAGAAAGCCAAACAGTCCGTGCGGCGCGAAGTAGGCTGTGACAATTAACAGGGTTTTTCCAGCTTGCGGCTGCGACTCGAACTGGAGCCAGGCTTTACCCGGCAGCCTCATCTCTGCACGTAAACGCAGCAGGCGATTTTTCTCCACCTCCTCCACGCGCCAGAAATCGAGCGCCTCGCCCGCTCGCACTTCGTCCGGATGCCTGCGCCCGCGCCGCAAGCCCACGCCCCCTACGGCTTTATCCAGCCAGCCGCGCATCCCCCAGGCCCAATCCATATACAGCCAGCCGCGCTCGCCGCCGATACCGGTATAAGAGCGGAACACATCTTCCGGCAAGAGGTCGAGCAGTCTATGCCGCATCTCGACGAACATGCCTTCTTCTATCGTCCACTGGTACGGCTTGACATCGCCCGTCACCGTGACAAGCGCATCGGACCAGCTGGTTTCGACATTGTCGCGCTGGATGCGCCCCAGCGCCAGATGGACAGCCGTCTTGAAATCCATGGGCTGGATTTGTGGGAACAGTTTCCTCGCCGCCTCATCCCGGACGATCAGCCGGGCGCGCAGTCCTTCGATCAAAGGCAGCACCACGCGCCAGTGGATGGGCGTGACCATGTGCACCCAATAGGCGGAAAGCCGCGGCGCGTAGAACGGCGTGCGGATCAGCAAACGCTTAAGCCCGCGTTCCCTGGCATAACCCAGAAGCATATCGGCATACGTAAGCCGCGTAGGACCGCCGATCTCGATCATCCTGCCGGCGCTCTCGGGCGTCTTGAGGGCCTCGATGAGATAGGATAAAACATCACGGATGCCAATCGGTTGAGCCTCGGAAAAGAACCAGGCAGGGCAGATCAACACAGGCTCGCGCTCAGTGAGATAGCGGATCATCTCGAACAGCGCCGAGCCGGAGCCGACGAGCATGCCGGCGCGAAGCTCCGTCACGGGCACCCGGTTGTGACGGAGGATCGCTCCCGTCTCGTGGCGGGCGCGCAGGTAAGGGGAAAGATTCGTGGTGGGATCGACGAGCTCGCCGAGATAGATGATGCGCTCGATGCCTGCCTCCGCCGCAGCCTGCGCAAAGTTACGCGCCGCATCCAGATCGCGGTTGGCATTCACCTGCCCGCCCTGCTTCCCATGGATAAGATAATACGCGGCCGAAACATCCCGCATGGATTCGTGCAATGTGTCCGGGACCAGGGCATCCCCGGTTACGACTTCCACGCGCCTCAGCCACGGGCGTCCCTCCAGCCGCTTCGGGTCCCGGACCAGGCAGCGGACGCGATAGCCCGCCTCGAGCAGGCGCGGCACCAGCCGCCCGCCGACATAGCCAGTGGCACCCGTTACGAGGATAAGAGGAGAGTTTGACATAATAACAAACAAGTCCTGTGGTCGAGCGCAGGAAGTCGAAACCACACCTTTGATTCAGCCTTGCTATGACTGGGCTCGACCGCCTGCGCTCAAACACCGTACATGGATAAAATTGTATCCTACGCGTTCGTTTCTATGCTATGATCAAAGACACCTATGCAGGCGGCAACCTCTACATCCAATCGCATACAGGAACAACTGACCACACGTCTCCCATTGGTGTGGCTCTCCCTGGCATTTCTCGCCGGGATCGCTGTCGCCAGTTTACTTTCTCTGCATCTCTACGTTTGGGTCGGGCTGAGCATTGTTTCGGTCTTCCTTATCATTCTTTCACGCATCCTTGCCGTCCGGCTCGGTCCTCATGTAGATCAACCTTCGACATCGGTACGCGCCGGCCCGCAACTTTCCACCTACATCCTTCGCCCTTTTACCTTTGTCCTCCTCACCGCATTTTTTCTCGGCGCGGCGCGCTACCAGCTGTCCATTCCGCGCTTCGACGCCTTTCATATCGCCTTCTATAATGACCGCGAGTACGACCTGTTCATCACCGGCACGGTGAGCGAGCCCCCTGACTATCGCGATAACTACACCAACCTGCGAATCGACGTCAGCCGGGTGGACACCGGCGACCGCAGCCTGCCCGCCGAGGGCTTGCTGCTGGCACGGGTCTCCAACAACCAGGTATTCCGCTACGGCAATATCGTCCGGCTGCGCGGCAGCCTCCGGACTCCGCCTGAGAACGAGGACTTCTCTTACCGCGATTATCTGGCGGCGCGGCACATCCACTCCTATATGACCAGCGCAGACGTGACAGTGCTTCCGGGCAGGGGTGGCAACCTGGTCTACACGGCGTTATATGAATTTAAAGATAAGGCTCTCGGCAATATCTATCGCCTCTTTCCAGATCCTGAATCGTCTCTCTTGGCGGGGATCCTGCTTGGTGTGGATACAGGGCTAACCCGTGAATTGCAGGATGCATTCAAGAATACGGGCACCGCGCACATCATCGCGATCTCCGGTTTCAATATGAGCATTATCGCGGGGCTGTTCATGACCTTCTTCAGCCGCTTCCTGGGTCCGCGTCGCGGCACACTACTGGCGATCATCGGCATTATTTTCTATACCATCCTGGTCGGCGGAGGCGCGGCAGTGGTCCGGGCGGCGATTATGGGCAGTCTGGCGCTCTTCGCCAAACAGATCGGCCGCCGCCAGGCAGCACTTAATACGCTCCTGGCGGTAGCGCTCTTCATGTGTTTGTGGAATCCGCTGTATCTCTGGGACGTCGGCTTTCAGCTCTCGTTCTTTGCCACGCTGGGATTGATCCTGTACGCCGACCCATTTTCGCAATTTGCGAATAGAATCATCACTAGATATTTCCCCGCTTCCACCGGTGAGGCGTTTGCCCGGCTTTTCTCCGAGTTTGTCCTGCTCACGCTTGCGGCGCAGGTCACTACCATTCCGATCATGGCGTATCACTTCCAGCGCATCTCGATCATCTCCTTTCTCGCCAACCCGTTCATCCTGCCTGCACAGCCGGCCGTGATGATCCTCGGGGGAATGGCGGTATTGTTGAGCCTGGTCTGGTTTCCGCTCGGACAGCTCGCCGCCTGGGTCACCTGGCCCTTTGTGGTGTATACCATCCGCATGGTGGAGCTGTTCGACCGCGTGCCGCACGGAACGATTTTTCTCGGCGAGCTCTCGATCGTCTTCGTGGTTCTGTTCTATGCGCTGCTGTTTACGGTGACCTTCGGCGGAGCGCGCTTGAGCGCCTGGTTCGCCTCCACGCGGCGGGATCCGGTGCGCGTCCCCGTGTGGATCGGGCTGGTCGTCCTGACTCTCGCCCTGCTGCTGGTCTGGCGCGCCGCCGCGGCCGTCCCGGACCGGTATCTGCATCTTACGGTTCTGGACGTCGGTTCGGCAGATGCGATTCTGATCAAAACCCCGACCGGGAAGCATGTGCTCGTCAACGGCGGTCCCAGCGTGACGGCTCTTGCCGATGAGCTGGGAAGACGGCTGCCGGCTTTCAACCGCAAGCTCGACTGGCTGATCGTCGCCGGGACAGAAGAAGACGACGTCGCAGCCTTGCCGCGCGTCATCGAGCGCTATCCCCCGGATGCCGTGCTGTGGAGCGGGAATGTGCAGGCTTCGTTCTCAGCACGCGTGTTGAATGAATCTCTGGCAGTCAGCGACATCCAGGTGATCAACGCTGAGCCGGACCAACTTTTCGAGCTGGGTGAGGGAGCCACGCTGCGTGTGCTGACGTCCGGTCCTCGCGGCTCCGTTTTGCTGGTCGAATGGGAACATTTCCGCGCCCTGCTGCCGGTGGGCTTGAGCTTCGAAGCCCTCGACGAGCTGGGCTATGGCGAACAAGTGGGACCGGTCAACGTGCTCTTACTGGCGGATGCGGGCTATGGCGCCTCCAACCCGCCCGACTGGATCTTAAATCTGAACCCGGAGCTGGTGCTGCTCAGCGTCGGCGCAGCAGACATCAATGGCCTGCCAGACAGCGCGGTGTTGGAGTCGCTGGAGAACTTTGAGCTGCTGCGCACCGATCAAAACGGCTGGATCGAGATCACCACAGACGGAACCCGGATGTGGGTTAACGCCGAGCGACAGCCAGGGCAATGACCGTAAGAGATCCCGACTGCTTGCTTTTCCCCCGGAAAGCCCGTATAGTAAAGTAGGAAAGCCCAAGGAGCAATCAGACATGAGCGAATTGAATATCACTGCCTCACAGGTCCAGGGGGATGTGCCGGTGACAATCCTGCACCTCGACGGCCATCTGCATGGGAATACGGAACGGGATCTCCTCGACCGCGCCCGCCAGGCTCAGGAGGATGGCTCAAAGCACCTGGTCCTGGACTTATCCAATGTTGATGTCCTCACCAGCGCTGGGCTGCGCGCCATTCATAACATCTTTAATTTGTTTACCCCCAAAAGGGATCTGGAAACGATCCGGCAGCACGGGGACGAGCCTTATAAATCGCCCTACTTTAAGCTGGTCTGCCCCAATCCGAACATTTATTATGTACTGAATATCGCCGGCTTTCTGCAGAATATCCCGATTTACAATAACATGGATGATGCCGTGAATTCATTTGCCGGCTACAGCGTTTAACGCGATTACGAATGTTTCGACCATTTTCTCGACATTGATCTCCTCCTCCACGATCCGGTACGATTCTTTTCCCATTCTGCGCAGGCGGGCAACGTCCGATAACGCTTCGTTCATCGTAAAAAGCAGCGCTTTGAGATCCCCGGGTGGGATCTGCCAGCCATTTTCGCTTCGCACCAGATCGTCCTGCGTGCCATCCCCCTGCGCAACGATCACGGGCAGTCCATAACTCATCGCCTGCTGGACGGCAAGTCCGCCGGTCCCGGGTAGCACGAAGAGGTCTGCCAGCATGAAATAAGGCTTGAGCTCCTCCCCGTGTTTGGCTCCTGCAAACTCCGCCTCTGGATAGATTTCTCGAGCAAGGTCTTGAAGCTTCTCGCGCTCCGGCCCATCGCCGACGATGACGAGTCGCGGTTTTTCTTCTGACTCTGCACAGGCGCGTAGCAGCGAATCGATGCGCTTGCGCCTCTGGAGCCTGCCGACGAATAAGACAGTGAACCGGTCTACGGTCAATGGTCTATCGTCGGGCATAGAGGCGGGTGCGCGTGATACGGAATTATGTGCAATATAAATCTTTTCACGGGGAAAGCCCAAAACGGCATACTCGTCCGCGCCGCGCTGGCTGTAGGCGATCAGGGCGTCGAAATGCTTCAAAAACAAAGCACGGCGCCTGTTACGGAGCCCCGACAGGAACCCTGAAAGTGGCGGTGCGCCTAGTCCCCAGCCAATGACAGGTCTGCCGCGCCTTTTCATCCAACGCAGCGCTTCCGGCGTGGAAAGATAGCGCGGGTTGGCTTCGACGATCAATGCATCCGGGTCCCACTTTTTAAGCCAGTTCACCAGGCCAGATTGATAACATACATACAGCCCCTCGCGGAATAAGTGGATATTCTTCCCCCGATGATAGCTGGCAATCTTCAGTTTGTCCGTGGTTGCAATCCCCTCCACCGGACGCGGCAATCCCGCAAAGAGACTCATCCCGTCGTCGCAGGCGGAGGCAAGCAGATCGAAAAACGGCGCACGATAAGCGGGGAGCACGCGCTGTTGAAGGCCCAGCCTGCCGGGAAAGCGCATCATGAAGGAATATGCGGAGCCTGCCAGGCGGGTGACTTGTGCACGTGAACCACTTTCCACGTGCCGTCCCGTCTCACCATCACGCGGCTTTCATTGTGGGAAGCCACCTTCACACCCTCCGGCGACGCGGTGCTGATGAGCAGGGTATAGCTGGCGATAGCCGTATCGCCATAATTCTGAATCTGCAGGTTCGAGAGATCGAAGCGAGTGCGCGACCGGGCATTGCCCTCCGCTCCAAAGACTGTGCCGCGCTCGGCGTTCGAGGTCATCATGAACTCATGGAATGGCAGCCCGTCAATGCGGTGCGGCGTGATCCACCACTCATACAGCGTCAGGTCCTCCGCGGTCGTTTCCTGGTACGTCCGGGTATCATTCTCCTGGATGGATTGCAGATGGACTCTCAGGAAGGCAATAATTTCTTCGTTTGTCATCGGGGGCTCCTTAACCTTGCGAAGGTCACTTTCTTAGATACTTCTATGATCGTCAGTCAACCTTCGCAAGGTTTTACAACAATACCTTCAAATATTCTTCCACCATGGTATTCACATCAAGCTGCGCCTCTGCCCGCTCGCGCGCAGACGTACGAAAGCGCGGCTGCTCGCGCAGGACATCTGCGGCGGCTTCCACCAGTGAAGGAATATCCGGTGTTTCAAGCTTCCATTCATTCGCGCCGTACGGCGTCAGCCGTCCGGCGTCTCCCTTCACCAGCTCTGAGAGCGAGCCCGTATCGAAGCCCACCACCGGCAAGCCGCATGCCAGCGCTTCGATGACGGAATTCGGGCAGGGCGGGTTGACCTCCGCCGAGAACAGCACATGCGAGGAACGCATCATCCACGGGATCTGTTCTGCGGGAAGAGTCCCCATGAAGCGGATGCGATAGAGGCTATGCTTCTCTACTTTGCTTTTCGAGCGCCCATCCACTCGTCCGACGACAGTCAGCTCAATCCGGGATTTTTTTGCCAGAGCCTCCGCCAGATGCGCTGCATGGAACAATCCCGCGTTCTGTGCGCCAGCCAGGCTCCCCTCGACAACCAGCAGGCGCTGCATCTGGTTCGGGCGTTCATGCAAGCCGTGGGGTGTATAGCGGTCCAGGTCTACACCGTTGAGGATCACAGAGTCTGGGACGCGCGCCGGACGGTACCAGTCCTCCCACCAGCGCTTGACGAACTGGCTCTGGTAGACCACATGATCCGCCAGGCGTCTGCGGATAAATGCCAGGTTTGCATTGCCATAAATAGCACGCACGGTGTAACGCGGTCCGGCCCAGCGGGCGCGATGCACCCAGTTGATCCCGTCCAGGCGCTGGACAACCCGCACCCCGCACCGGCGCGCCCTCCAGAGCGGAAGCAGATGCCGGGTCCCTGCCAGCACCAGGATAACATCTGCTGGCTTCGTAGGATCGTTTGTCACTTCTATGTTGCGGGCGCGCAGTCCGTTTTCGAACTTAAGTCGAAAGGAGGTCACACCACCGCGTCCTTCCACGCGCGGTACGATGCAGATGCGAGGCATGCCGTAATTATACTTTTATGTCATGGCGAGGTGTGCCCGCAGCGACGACACTTGCGCATGCACGCACGATTTGCTAAGCAAATCGAGGTGAGCAATCTCCCGGTGGATGGAAGCAACCTTGACTTTGCGCTCCCACTGCAAGGCACTGCGCTCAGCCCAAAAGTATGGTTAAATTACCCTGGAGGCCCGTATGGCGAGTCCCGATCCTGAGTTTGTCGCGTTTCTCAAATCCTACCCCGCCTATCCCACTACCCATCTTCTCGACGAATTGCGCACCACGGAATACGCGCGCCTGGATCTCGGTGGGCACATCTATCTGGACTACACCGGCGGCGGGCTATACGCCGAATCGCAATTGCGAAGGCATAACAAACTGCTTGCCGAGCATGTCTTCGGCAATCCGCATTCAGGCAACCCCACCTCCCTCGCCGCAACACAGCTGGTGGAGCATGCTCGTGAATATGTTTTGAAGTTCTTCAATGCCGATCCTGATGAGTATCTGGCGATCTTTACCTCGAATGCCAGCGGCGCCCTGAAGCTTGTCGGCGAATCCTACCCGTTTGCAGACGGGCGTTATCTTTTGACCTTCGACAATCACAACTCGGTCAACGGAATCCGTGAGTTTGCCCACGCGCGCGGAGCCGGCGTGACCTACATCCCGATCGGGCTGCCCGATATGCGCGTGGACGAATCGCAGCTCCAGCATGAGCTTTCGCAGCCTGCTAAGGCAGGACACAACCTGTTTGCTTATCCTGCGCAATCCAACTTTTCCTCTGTGCAGCACCCGCTGGATTGGATCGCGAAAGCTCATGACTATGGATGGGATGTGCTGCTGGACGCCGCTGCGTTCGTGGCGACCAACAGGCTGGACTTGAGCCGGGTTAAGCCGGATTTTGTCCCGATCTCGTTCTACAAAATGTTTGGCTACCCGACCGGTATCGGTGCGCTGCTCGCGCGCAAGCAGGCGTTGGCGAAGCTGCACCGTCCCTGGTTCGCGGGCGGGACCATCACCGTGGCGTCCGTGCAGGGTGACAAATACTACCTGGCAGACGGCGCTTCCGCCTTCGAAGATGGGACCCTGGATTATCTCAATATCCCCGCGATAGAGATCGGGCTCAAGCACCTCGAGTCGATCGGGTATGACGTCATTCACGAGCGCGTCTGCTCGCTAACGGGCTGGCTGCTGGAGAAGCTGACCGCGCTCCGGCACAGCAACGGCGTGCCTCTGGTGCGCGTCTATGGTCCCACGGCGCTGGACCGGCGCGGCGGCGCGGTCACGGTCAACTTCTATGATAGAGATGACAAAGCGCTGGACCACCGCCTCATCGAAGGGCAGGCAAACGAAGCCAATATCTCGCTGCGAACCGGCTGCTTCTGCAACCCCGGCGCAGGAGAGGTCGCACTTGGCATCTCCCGCGTGGAGCTGGATGTGTGTTTCACCCAGCCCGATCACGAGGAGCGCCTGACCCTGGACGACTTCCGGCACTGCATAGACGGCAAGTCCTCCGGTGCGGTGCGGGTTTCAGTGGGGATGGTCTCCAATTTCAGCGATGTGCAGCGGTTCCTCGCATTTGCGCAGAGCCTGTTATCATGATCCTTTAAGAGACCCTAAAAGTATTCCAGGCACTTGGAAATGTTTTAGGTTTGGTTACCTGCAAATCCTAGACCGCGTGTGGATAAAAGGCTTTTAGCATCTGAATCTAATGCGAAATTAACTTAAAATAACTTGACTCGACCCGCCCTTCTGCGTATAATTTAGGCGTTGGATATAGAAAACGAACAAGACTTCGCAAGCGCTTGAGATAATACTCTCGAAGCGCTTGCCTTTGTTTGTCTCTCGGGCTAGCCGACCGCCATTCCGCGCACTTCTCAGAGACAAGCACGTGATGTAATTCTTCCTACTTATTTCGAGGAGCTACAAGTGGAAACCAAGGGACTGACCGCACTACGCATCAGCTTAGCCTCGCCTCAGACCATCCTGTCGTGGTCGTATGGGGAGGTGCTGAAACCCGAGACCATCAACTATCGCCGCCTGCGCCCGGAGAAGGATGGTCTCTTCTGTGAAGCGATTTTTGGTCCGCAGCGTGACTGGCAGTGTTACTGCGGAAAATACAAGAACCCCCGTTATAAAGGCATCGTCTGCGATAAGTGTGGCGTGGAAGTAACACGCGCTGCGGTCCGCCGCGAGCGCATGGGACACATCATGCTCGCCACACCGGTCGCGCACATCTGGTACACGCGCCGCATCCCCTCTTATCTGGGCATGCTGCTCGATATCTCGCGCCGCAACCTCGACCGCGTGCTGTACTTCGCACAATACATCGTGACCTATGTGGACGAGGAAGCCCGCAACAAAGCCCTCAAGCGCATTGAGGATGAGATCTCCGTCTCGGAGCGCGAACAGGCAACCAGCGTCAACTCGAAGATCGCCGAGGTCAAGACCAAGCGCGATCACATGTTGAACGATATCAAGCAGAAGACCTCCAGCCTCGACCAGGGCTACGATGAAGCCATCGCTGAAAAGCTCGACCCCGTGATCAAGGAAGGTCAGAAGCTGGAGAAACTGCTGCAGGGCCAGATGGGCGAAGCCGCCAAGAAGGCTGTCGTCTTTGAGCTGACCAATGAGAAGATCCTCGATGCTGGCGACAAGGTGGCTGCCAAGCATCTGACCCAGGTGCAGAAGATCGTTCAGAAAAACCTGGAAACCATCGAGAACGAGCTGAAAGATCAACGCGCCCAGGAGGTCGAGAATCTCAAGATGGACGCCGGCCGCATCCGCGCCGACGCCGAGATGCAGATGGAAGCCCTGCGCTCCCAGCTTGAGGACCAGACCACCGCATCTTCCAACCAGTCGTCCCGCATGCGCGATGAGCTGTTGGAGCTGCGCCCGTTCACGTTCCTGAGCGAAAGCCGCTACCGCGAGCTCAAGCAGCGCTGGGGACAGGTCTTCCGCGCCGACATGGGCGCCGAGGCGTTCTATGACATCCTCGAGCGTCTCGACCTCGATACGCTGGCGAAAGAGCTCTGGCACGAAGTCCGCACTACCAAGTCCAAGCAGAAGCGCAAGAAAGCCACCACCCGTCTGAAGGTTGTAGAGGCTTTCCGCCGCTCCGGCAACCGTCCCGAGTGGATGATCCTGACTGTCCTTCCGGTGATCCCGCCGGATCTGCGTCCGATGGTGCAGCTGGACGGCGGCCGCTTCGCGACCTCCGACTTGAACGATCTGTATCGCCGCGTGATCAACCGCAACAACCGCCTGAAGAGGCTGCTCGAGCTCGGCGCGCCGGATGTCATCATCCGCAACGAGAAGCGCATGCTTCAGGAAGCCGTCGACAGCCTGATCGATAACTCGCAGCGCGGCAAGGCGCTTAGTCGCCGCGGTCGCCGCGAGCTCAAGTCGTTGAGCGATATGCTCAAGGGCAAGAAGGGTCGCTTCCGCCGCAACCTGCTCGGTAAGCGCGTGGACTATTCCGGCCGCTCCGTGATCGTGGTCGGTCCTCAATTGAAACTCTACCAGTGCGGTCTGCCGAAGAGCATGGCTCTCGAGCTCTACCGCCCGTTTGTGATTGCACGCCTGGTGCAGAACAACTACGCCGCCAACGTCAAGGGCGCCCGCCGTCTCATCGAGCGAAACCGCCCCGAGGTCTGGGAGGCGCTGGAAGGGGTCATCGGAGAACGACCGGTGCTCCTCAACCGCGCCCCGACGCTGCACCGCCTGGGCATCCAGGCGTTCGAGCCGATCCTGATCGAAGGCTCGGCGATCCAGCTTCACCCGCTGGTCACCACCGCCTTCAACGCGGACTTCGACGGCGATCAGATGGCGGTCCATGTGCCGCTCTCCCAGAAGGCGGTTCAGGAAGCGCGCGAGCTGATGCTGGCTTCCAAGAACCTGCTCAAGCCGGCAGACGGCGAGCCGATTATCTCGCCATCGAAGGACATGGTGCTGGGCGTTTATTACCTGACGATGAAGCAGAAAGCCAATCACCTGGGCGATGGACGCGCCTTTGCCGACATGGATGAAGTCGAAATGGCCTACACGCTAGGTCAGGTGGAGGTCCATTCCGAGATCAAGCTGCGAGCCAGCACCTGGTATAACGAGCAAGGCGACCGGCTTCCGGAGCCTGAAACCCGCATCATCGACACGACCGTTGGACGTGTGCTCTTCAACCGGATCCTGCCTTCTGAAGTCCAGTTTGTCAACGAAAAGCTTGATAAAGGCGGCGTAAAAGATCTGATTGCCGAGGTTTATGAAATAGCCGGACAGGAAAAGACCACGGATGTCGCGGACGCGATCAAAACGCTTGGCTTCGAATATGCAATGAGATCCGGCACCACGCTTGCCGTGGCCGATATCTCCATCCCGCCGGAGCGAAAGGGCATCATCGAAGAATCGCTTAAGGCAGTGGAGCTGGTCCAGCGCGACTTCCGCCGCGGTCTGCTCACCGAGCAGGAACGCAACGAGCGCGAGATCGAGATCTGGCAGAGCACCACAGATCGTGTCTCGGACGCGGTGAAGAAGCACATGGATCCCGATGGCAACCTCTCCACGATGGCATCCTCCGGCGCCACCAAGGGTGGTTTCTCCACCATCTCGCAGCTGGCAGGTATGCGCGGTCTCATGGCAGACCCGTCCGGGCGCATCATCCCGATGCCGATCCGCTCGAACTTCCGCGAAGGGCTGACGGCGCAGGAATACTTCATCTCCACACACGGCGCGCGCAAGGGCCTGGCAGACACGGCTCTGCGTACCGCAGATGCCGGTTACCTCACCCGCCGCCTCGTGGATATCGCCCAGGACATCATCATCAACGAGCACGACTGCGGCACGCACGATGGCGTCATGATCCGCCGCCGCGACGATGTTGCCGGTCAGTCCATGAGCAGCCGTCTCTACAGCCGCCTGCTCGCAGAAAATGTAATCGACCCGAAGACCGGCGAGGTCATCGGCGAATATAACGATATCATCAACCAGGAGCTGGCTCGCCGCATTGCCGCTTCCGGTATTGCAGAAGTAAAGGTCCGCTCACCGCTGACCTGCGAGCTGCAGCACGGCATCTGTTCCAAGTGCTATGGTCTCGACCTGGGACGCGGCACAATGGTAGACCTGGGTTCCGCGGTCGGTATTGTGGCGGCGCAATCCATCGGCGAGCCGGGCACGCAGCTCACGCTGCGCACGTTCCACACCGGCGGTGTGGCTGCCCAAAGCGCGGACATTACGACCGGTCTCCCCCGCGTGGAAGAGCTCTTCGAAGCCCGCAAGCAGCCGAAGGGTGAAGCCGTCGTCGCCGAGATCAGCGGCACGCTGCGCGTCGACCAGTCCGAAAAGTATGCCGACCTGCGCGAAGTGACCATCGAGCAGAGCGAGCTCGTCAGCGACGAGTACAGCCTGCCCGAAGAGTGGAAGTTCGCGGTCAAGGACGAGGCAGAGGTCAAAGCCGGCGACGTGCTGGCAACCCTGGACGAGGCAAAGATCGT
>DATHTH010000345.1:0-2699 GCA_035463495.1 Anaerolineales bacterium
AACCGGCCGGCAGGGCGGACAGGTGGCGCGGCATCTCCTCCAACAGGGCTGGCGGGTTCGCGGTCTTACTCGCAAGCCGGAGGGCAAGAAAGCCGCAGAGCTGAAGGCGCTGGGCGTTGAGGTGGTCAGGGCAGATCTGGAGGATAAAGGTTCGCTGGAGGCGGCGTTCGCGAACGCCTACGGGGTCTACCACATGCAGCCTCCCGTTCCAGGCAAAGTGGAAGTTGAAATTCAACAGGGTCGTAATGCCGCCGAGGCTGCTACGAAGACCGGGGTGAGGCATCTGGTTTATGGCTCGGCGGGACCCGGGCATACCAAGACCGGCATCGAGCAATGGGACTCCAAGATGGAAGTGACAAAAACCATGAAAGAGCTGGGGCTGCCGCTCACCATCCTGCGCCCCATGGCTTTCATGGAGCTGATGACCGATCCCTCCTATTACCCGAACGGCTCCACGTGGTATATCTGGCCTCGCCTGATGGGCACAGAGCGCCAGATACCCTGGCTCAGTGTCCAGGATCTCGGCGCCATCGCCGCCAAAGCCTTCGGAAACCCGGATGAGTACCTGGGCAAGGATTTGCCCCTTGCGGGCGATGTCCGGTCCCTGGCTGAGTGTCGTGAAATCTACCGTGAAGTGAAGGGCAAATACCCGTCCCGCTTCCCGATGCCGATGTTCCTCTTCGAGAAGTTTGTGGGGAAGGACATTCCGAACATGTGGCGCTGGCTGCGCACCCACCCCGTCAGCCTGGAGACCGGCGAGACGTATAAAGTCCACCCCGAAGCGATGACCGTGCGGGCATGGCTGCAGAGCACGGCTGCCTGAGACTTTCGCGTAGCGGGAGGGCTGTTGGTCGAGCAGCCCTTCCACGAACACGCAGGGCGACTCGACCGGCAGCATATTCTTCAGAACGCGAAGCACCAGGACAGCATCCGTAGATAGAAACATTTCCTCCAAACTACTTGAAACGGGGACTCGAAAGTTGTACACTGTATATAGCGATGATGTTCCCATCTTGCTAAGGAGGAAAATTGCATGTCCCCAAAACGGATCGTCCAACTGTCTCTCATCCTGGTGATGGTGATGGCAAGCCTTGCCTTCACCGAGAACGCCCGGGCGCATTCCTGGTGTGGATCCACGTACGTGGTGCAGCGCGGCGACTGGCTGGCAAAGATCGCCCGCAACTGCGGCGTGACGCTCTCTTCCCTGCGCGCCTATAACCCCTGGACATACGATCAGCGCTATATCTATCCGGGGCAGGTGCTGGCAATCCCGGAGGAATATATGCCGCCGCCCGGCGACCCGCCTCCTGCCGGCGGTCCCGGCAGCTTCTGCGGACCGAACTGGGACCTGTATGGCGGATACTGGTACGTCTGCCGCGGCGACACGCTCGGGCGCATCGCCCGCTACTACGGCGTGAGCTGGCGCTACCTGCAGTCTGTCAACGGCATCCCCAATGCCAACCGCATCTATCCGGGGCAGGTGATCCGACCCTGACCCCCACCCTTCCTCCCCCAAATATGGCAATTATGCATTGGTGCGGATGCCGATTTCGTCTGCCATATTTGGGGGACACCCTGCGAGTGCGCGAGCAGGGTGGCACGGAGTGCCGGAGGGGGCCATGTCACGCAACCGCAACTGAGAGCCTCTTGTAATTTGGCAGCGAGTTTGCTACCATATACGATAGCTCGCGTCCGATTACCGGACCATCGCCCTCGCTCCCTTCAGCAGGAGGAATTCAGATGAATATCCCTTTAATCAAATCCCTCAACCTTGCTAACCGCCGGATCGACTGGCTCACACTCCTCCGCAAGGGGGCATGGCTGTCCATTGTGCTGGTGTCGATCCTCTACAGCGTGGTGGCTTCCCAGGAGAACCTGGCGCACATGCAGGATGAGCTGCACAGGTGGGTCTACGTCCGTCTGAACTTCCTTTCGTTTGTGCTGGGCGTGCTGGCAGGCGCGATCATTTTCTTCCGCAAGCCGGATAGCTGGATGGCGTTTGCCACCTCGGTCATGCTGGTCACCTTCACCGCCACCGACAACGGCATCCGCTTCTGGTACCAGCTCTTTACCGGCGTCCCGCTCTCGGTGGGCGTGGCGAACGACGCCATCCCCTTTGCCATCTCGCTCTTTATCACGGTCCCCTACCTGGCGCTGCTCACAGCCAGCCTGACATACGTGCTGTTGACCTTTCCCCACGAGAAGCTACCGAAGGGCGGCGCGAGCTGGTTCTTCAGAGCACTGGTGGTCAGCCAGGTCGTCCTGATGCTGTTGGTCGGCGCCATCTGCCTGTTCGACATCTTCTTCCGCCAGGACGCCAGGCTGGTCTCAGACGTGTATACGCTGCTGGACATCTTTAAATCCCTGCTGCTGATCGCCCTGGCAGCCTGGCAGATCTACCGCCTGCGCAAGATCACCGACCCGGTCCAGCGTCAGCAGGTCAAGTGGATCGTCTCCAGCCTGACCGGCATGACGATTGTCTACGGGCTGGGCATGATCATCTCGGGGATCTGGGGCATCCTGGTGCCGCTCTGGCTCTTCGTCCTCGGGCTGGTCTTCACCTATGGCTTCATCATTACATTGCTGATCGCCATCGTCCGCTACCGGTTCTGGGACATGAACTTCTTCATCAACAAAGCCCTGGTCTACAGCGCCGTGACAGCCGTCCTGAGCGTGTTCGGGTTTGCCGGGGCGCAGCT